>JAGATI010000061.1 GCA_017621295.1 Clostridia bacterium
CTAATAAATAATATTAAATAATGAAGCAAGCAAAAAAAATAAGAACAAAGGGGAAAATAAATTAAAATGAAAGAGATAGAAAGAAAATTCCTAGTAAAAAGTATATATAATATTTCTCTTCAATCTTATAATAAGAAAACAATAACACAAGACTATTTATATAGTGATAAAATCACAACAATAAGAAAAAGAAAAATACAAGAAGGTGAAAATACTAAATATTATTATACTATAAAAACAAATAGAAGCGGAAAATATAGTGTTGAAGAAATTGAATCACAAATAGAAGAAGACATATATAATAAATTAAAGTCGGATAAGAATAGAAATACTATTGTAAAAGATAGATATAATATACCTATAGAAGATGGTTTAATAATAGAGCTAGATGTATTTCATGGGATTTTTGAAGGTATTATTTTTGCAGAAATAGAATTTTCATCAGAGAAAAAAGCCGAAAAATTTAAAGTTCCAGATTGGTTTGATAAAGAATTAACAGGGAAAATTACTAATAATATGATGACCAAGATGAGCAAAGAAGAATTTGATGAAAAAATAGAAGAAATACAAGAGCTTTAAGAATATAGAGCTTTATGAAAATATTTAATATATTAATAAGAGAACACTTTCGAGTTTTATAAATAATATAAAACAGGAGGTGTTTTTATAATGCAAATAAAAGATTATGATAGAAATAAAGCAATTATGTATGCACAAAAATGGGCATATTTGCGAAATCCTAAGTTTTATAATTATGATGGAATTGGGGGAGATTGTACAAATTTTGTTTCACAATGTATTTATGAAGGATGCAATATAATGAATTATGATACAATAAATGGCTGGTTTTATAATAGTCCAAATGATAAGTCTCCTTCATGGACAGGTGTGGAGTTTTTATATAAATTTTTAATTAATAATAAAGGGGTTGGTCCATTTGCAAGAAAATGTTCTATAGAAGAATTAGAGCCAGGGGATATTGTTCAACTTTCTTTTGATGGTATAAAATTTGCACATACTTTATTTGTTATAAGTAATGTAGGTGAAGAAATTTTGGTTGCAACACATACTTTTGATTCATATAATCGTAATATAAATACTTATATATATAAAAAAAATAGATTTGCAAAGATAGAAGGGTATAGAATTTGGTAAAAAGATAAATGCTTGAATATAACAAGATAATATGATAATATCTTCTTACAATTTAATTGATAATTATATTTAAAAATATAGTAATTGTATTATAAGGGATTGTAAGGAGAATATATAAATATGAAAAAAATATCAGTAGTAGTTCCTATGTATTATGAAGAGGAAGTTGTTAATGAATGTTATACAAGGCTTAATAATGTATTTAAAGAGTTAAAGAAATATGATTATGAATTTATTTTTGTTAATGATGGAAGCAGAGATAGAACTTTAGAATTATTAGAAAAAATAGCTATGGATGATAAAAAAGTTAAAATAATATCTTTTTCGAGGAATTTTGGTCATCAATGTGCAGTTACTGCAGGACTTAAATTTACAACAGGTGATGCTGTAATTATAATTGATGCAGATATGCAAGATCCACCAGAATTAATTATAGAAATGATTAATTTATGGGAAGAGGGAAATGAAGTTATTTATGCAAAAAGAAAAGCAAGAAGAGGAGAATCACGTTTTAAATTATGTACAGCTAAAATGTTTTATAGAGTTTTAGATGGATTGTCTGATGTAAAGATACCACAAGATACAGGAGATTTTAGACTAGCAGATAAAAAAGTCATTAGTGTTATAAATGACTTGCCAGAACATAATAAATTTTTAAGAGGTTTGTTTAGTTGGGTAGGATATAAACAGATTCCTATTGAATATGAAAGAAAGGAAAGATTTGCTGGTAAAACAAAATATCCTTTAAAAAAGATGTTAAAATTAGCTATTGATGGAATAATTAGTTTTTCAAATAAACCATTAAAAATATTAGGAGTTATTGGTATTTTTTCTATAATTATATCATTTGGCATTTTAATATATTCTTTAATATCATATTTATTTAAGCTTAATAATTTAACTGCGGGATGGACATCTTTAATGGTAACAATAACTTTCTTCTCAGGAGTACAACTGTTATCTATATGGCTTATGTCTGAGTATATTTCTAGGATTTATGATGAAAGCAAGGGCAGACCACAATATATTATTGATAAAACTATTAATGTAGATAGATAATTTAACAAAAAGTAAGCAGATAAATTTAGGCCGTAGCCTGTGTATTTATATATAAAAATTCCGTTCTTTGCTGGTCGGACTAGTCATATGAGC
>JAGATI010000062.1 GCA_017621295.1 Clostridia bacterium
AAAGATGGAAGCACAAATAGTGGAAGCGACCAATTTATAATAAATAGTATAACCGTAGAGCCAATAAATGAGGAAATTGCAACTGTAGTTACAAATAAAGAAGGTATAGCTAAAGTAGATTTAACAAAAGACAAATATGTAGTAGAAGAAATAGAGGCACCAGTAGGATACGATTTATCAGAGCAAAAAATAAATGTAGAAATTGGAAATGGACAAAACCAAGAAATTACAGTAACAAATAAAAAGATAGAACCAATTACTATAACTAAAAAAGATAAAAAGACAAATGAACCTCTATCAGGAGTAAAATTTGCAATATACAGTGTAAATGTAGATTATAGCACAATAGATTTTGCAAAAGATGTTGCAGGACAATATGTAGGTACTAAAAATTTAGATGATATATATGTTGTAGAAACAAACGAAAATGGACAAATAAAACTACAATTACCATATGGAAATTATAAAGCAGTAGAAATAGAAGCAGTTAATAATGAATATGTTTTTGAAGAAGACAAAAATTTAAGAACAACATATTTTGAAGTAACAAAATCTACAGAAAATAACAATATAGAAGCATCTAATGCAGATATATTTATAAATAGTATAGAAGATTTAGTAAGATTTTCTAACAACGTAAATTCTGGAACAAGTTATAAAGGAAATACTATAGAGCTTACACGAACACTAGACTTTAACGAAAACAGTTCATACAGCAATCCAAATGATACAAGTTTTGGAGATTATAATAGAGATGGAACAGTAGATGGAATAAAAACAGAATTAACAAAAGAATCTCAAACAGGATTTAAATCTATAGGTCTAAATCAAGGTAGACCATTTAAAGGAACTTTTGATGGAAAAGAACACGAAATAAGGAACATTTATATAGGGTATGGTTACAACCGGAAAAAATGGTGGTTTATTCGGATACGTTAAAGATGGAAAAATTTTAAACTTAGGACTAACAAGTGGTACTATAAAAATAGGAGGAATAGGCATAGGAGCATTTGCAAACTCTATTGAAAATGGTGTGATAGATAATTGTTATAGTAATATTACACCAAGTGTCGGCACAGGTGCAGCGGGTATAGTTTATAATGTAAAAAATAGTACTATAAGTGATTGTTATAATACAGGAAATATGAACTCTGGTGGATATTGTGCAGGTATAGCAGTTAATGCAGAAAATAGCAAAATAAGTAATTGTTATAATACTGGAGATTTGTGCAATGGCGGACCAAGAGCAGGAATAGTTTATAGTGCTAAAAATACTACGATAAGTAATTGCTATAATACAGGAACTATATACAGTTATCAGGCAGGAGGAATAGTGAGTGTGCCTACAGATAGTGTTATTATAAATTGTTATAACAAAGGAAATATTTCAGATAGCAGTTATGCAGGAGGAATAGTAGGATATCAAGCAGTAAATACTACAATAAAAAATTGTTATAACAATGGAAACGTTAGTACAAGTAATAGTTCTAGTTCTGACAATTATGCAGGAGGAATAGTAAGTTATGATTTAATAAATAGTGAGATTATAAATTGTAATAATACAGGAGAGGTTACTAGTAGTAGCAGTTCTGGAGCTACATATAGTGGTGGAATAGTAGGAAGAAATTCAAATAGCAGTAAAATTATAGAATGTTATAATAAAGGAAAAGTTACAAGTAAGAATTTTGTTGGAGGAATTGTTGGAAATTGTATTGTGGAAAATAGTATAATAAGTAATTGTTATAATATGGGTGATATAAGCGTTACAAGTTCAATGCCAATAGGAGGATTAGCTTACGTTATATCAACAAATAGTACAGTAACTAATTGCTATAATACAGGTAAAGTTACTGGAACGACAGCTCCAGCAGGAGGAATAGCATATACCATAGAAAACTGTAAAATATCTAATTGCTATAATTTAGGAGATGTAGAGTGTGAAAATGTGGCAGGGGGCATAGCTCAATACATATCTAATAGTACAATAACAAATTGTTATAATAGAGGTAATGTAACAGCTGCATATCCAGCAGGAGGATTAGCACAATCTGTATCAAATAGTGAAATTACTAACTTCTATAACACAGGAATAATCGCAGGTAACAATGGTGTAGGAGGAATAGTACCATCTTCAACAAACACTACAATGAAAAATTGCTACTATTTAAATACTTCAGCTGAACAAGGAGTGTACAACAAAGACGATGTACAAGGACAAGTAGAAGCAAAGACAGAAGAAGAAATGAAAGATAAAAAATTTGTTAAACTATTAAATTCCAATAAAATAAACATAGAAGAAGCAACAGCTACATGGCTTTATAACCAAGATAATTATCCAAGCCTAGATAAAATGGAATTTATAAAAGACAAAGAAATAACAATAACAAATGAAAAGCTAGCAAGAATAGTTGTACACCATTATGTAGTAGGTACAGGAGCAGAATTTAATATAGCACCAATAGTTTTAGCACCAGATGAGTTAAAAACTGGAAAAGTAGAAAATGAATACACAACATCACCAAACATGAAAATTGAAGGATATTCATTAGTAAAAGGTGAAGATGGAGAGTATATAATACCAGAAAATGCAAGTGGTGAATTTAAAGAAGAAGAGCAACATGTATATTATTATTACAGTAAAAAGAAGTTAGAATTAACAGTACATCACTACTTAGAAGGAACAGAAAATAAAGTACCACTAGGAGAAAACGAGCAAGGAGAAGAGCTATTTGCAGAAGACGAATATAGCGAACATAACGAAGGAGACCATTATAAAACAACACCATCAGCAGAAGTATTAAAAACATACGAACTTGTAGGAGTATTAGGAGACGAAGAAAAAGATATAACACAAGATGAAGTTGTAACATATTATTACAAAATAAAGAAAAACGAAATTATAACAAGAGTAGAAATTCCAGAAGACGAGCTAAACTCTGGAAGAACAGAAAAAGGTGGTAGCATTTCTGGAGAAGGCTTAACTCCATACGAAACAGTAGATTATGGAAAAACAAGCAAAGAAGACATAATAGTAAAACCAGACGAAAACTACAGAATAAAACAAATAAGACTAGTAAGTACAAATGAAGAAGGAGCAAAACAAGAAAGCATAATCTATATAGAAGGAAAAGCATCTGAAAAAGAAGAACAAGAAAATGCAGAAATAACATACAAAAAGAATTCAGATGGAAGTTTAACATTAACAAAATTTGAAAATATGACAGAAGATAAAGAAGTAATAGTAGTATTTGAAAAAGATGCAGGCAAATTAATAGTACACCACTACATAGAGGGAACTCAAGAAAAAATCTATGATGACCAAATAACAATAGATATGATAGGAACAGAAGTAGAAACAAGCCCAGTAAGAGTAGAAAATTATGTACTAGTACAAGAACCAGCAGATAGAATAGGAACAATTACAAAACAAGTACAAGAAAAAATATACTATTACCAAAGACAATACAAAGTAACAACAGATATAATAAAATACGAAGAACCAAACGAAGCAGGAGAAATGCAAGAAGTAATAGGAGGTACAATTTCTGGAAAAGGCGAAAGTTCTTATGAAGACATTTTAAAAGGAAGAAACAACAAAAAAGAAATAGTAATAACTCCAAACGAAGGATTCCAAATAACAAAAATAACAATAAATGGAGAAGAATTTGATTATTCCGAATTACTAGAAGAAAATGGAAATGTAGTATTACCAGAACAATTCTTTAAAAACGTAGATGAAAATAAACACATAGAAGTAGAATTTAGAAGAAAAACAAAAGTACACGTAAAATATCTAGAAGCAGTAACAAAAAATGTACTAGCAGAAGAAGAGCTAATAGAAGGCTATGTAGGAAAGAAATTTGAAACAGAAAGAAAGAATGTACCAAACTACAAAATAGCTAAAGTTGGCTCAAGTGAAGGAATAACAAACGAAGCCCAAGAAGCGGTAGAGCCAAATGGACAAATGACAAAAGAAGAAATAACAATAATTTATTGGTACGAAAAAGTTCCATCTGGAATTTTAGTAAAACATATAGAAAAAGTAGTAACCAAAAAGACAAACGAAGAAACAGGAAAAGAAGAAATAAAAGTAACAGGAGTTGTTTTAGACGAAGAAGTAATTAAAGGCTATGCAGGAGAAAGCAAAAATACTGAAAGAAAAAGATTAGAAGGTAAATACGAAGGCTATGTTTCTGCAGAAAACTTAAATTCTACAGAAGGAATAAATGTACCAAAAGACGAAAACCAAAAGCAAGTAATAATGAAACAAGACGAAGTAGTAGAAGTAATATACTGGTACGAAAAGGCATTTAAAATAACAACAGATGTAATAGAACACGAAGAAACAAAAGTAAACGAAGAAACTGGAAAGTCTGAAACAGTAAAAGTAAAAGGAGGAACCATCTCTGGAGAAGACGAAACTCCATACGAAACTGTAATACGTTCAAATGATAGTACAAAACAAATAAAAATAGTTCCAGAAGAAGGCTACAGAATAAAACAAGTAAAAATAAATGGAGAAGAAGTCTTTATAAAAGACAAAATAGCAGAAGATAAAACATTAACATTAACAAAAGAAAATGGATACTTTAAAAATGTCCAAGAAGATAAACTAATAGAAGTAGAATTCGAAAAAATACCAGCTAGAGTAATAGTACACTACTACTTACAAGGAACAGGAGAAGAATTCGAAAACGAACCAGTAATACTTGCAGATGAAGACATAATAATAGGAACAGTAAATGGTAAATATATAACAACACCAAATATGAATATAAAAGGATATACACTAATAAAAGACGAAAAAGGCGAATATATTATGCCAGAAAATAAAACAGGAACTTTAACAGAAAAAGATACACATGTATATTACTATTACACAAAAGACCCAGTAGAATTAATAGTACATCACTACCTAGAAGGAACAAAAGATAAAGTTCCACTAGGAAAAGATGAACAAGGACAAAACACATTTGCAGAAGACGAGCACTACTATTATGAAGAAGGCGAACACTATAAAACAAAACCATCAGAAGAAGTATTAAAAGCATATAAACTAGTAAAAGTAGTAGGAGACGAAGAAAAAGATATAATGCAAAATGAAGAAGTAATTTACTATTACCAAATAAAGAAATACCAAATAACAACAAGAGTAGAAATACCACAAGAAGAAATAGAAGCAGGAAGAACAGAAAAAGGAGGAAACATCTCTGGAGAAGAAGAAAAGCCATACGAAACAGTAGAACATGGAAAAACAAGTAAAGAAGATATAATAGTAACACCAAAACAAGGTTACAAAGTTAAAGAAATAAGACTTGTAAGCACAAAGAAACAAGACAACAATGTAGGAGATAATAACCAAGGAAACAACCAAGGAGATAGTAACCAAGGAAGTAGCAATAAAGAAATAAAAACAGAAAGCATAATCTATGTAGATTTAACATCACCAGAAAAAGAAGAAACAGAAAATGCAGAAATAACATATAAACAAAATCTAGATGGAAGCTTAATTTTAACAAAATTCGAAAACATGCAAGAAGACAAAGAAGTAATAGTAGTATTTAAACCAGTAATAGGAAAAGTAATAGTACACCACTACATAGAAGGAACCAAAGAAAAAATCTCTGAAGACGAAATAACAGAAGATTTAGTGGGAACAGAAGTACAAACAAAACCAGTAGAAAAAGAAAATTATGTAGTAGTAGAAGAACCAAAAGACAAAAATACAGTAATAACAGAAGATACACAAGAAAAAATATACTATTATCAAAGACAATATAAAGTAACAACAGACATTATAAAATACGAAGAACCAAACGCTGAAGGAGAAATGGAAGAAGTAATAGGAGGAACAATTTCTGGAAAAGGTGAAACTTCTTATGAAGACATACTAAAAGGAAGAAACAGTCAAAAAGAAATTAAAATAACACCAAAAGACGGATTCCAAATAACAAAAATAACAATAAATGGAAAAGAATTTGATTATTCTAAATTACTAAAAGAAGACGGAAGCATACTATTACCAAAAGAATTCTTTAAAAATGTAGAAGAAAACAAACATGTAGAAGTAGAGTTTAGAAGAAAAACAAAAGTACATGTAAAATACTTAGAAGTAGAAACAAAGAAAGAACTAGAGGCAGAAGAACTAATAGAAGGTTATGTAGGAAAAGACTTCGAAACTAAAAGAAAGAACATACCAAACTATAGGACAGCAAAATTAGAAGTATCTAATATAGGAATAACAAACGAAAACCAAGAAGCCGTAGAACCAAATGGCAAAATGACAAAAGACGAAATAACAATAATCTACTGGTACGAAAAAATACCAGCAGGAATAATAGTAAAACATATAGAAAAAGTAACAACAAAAACAATAAATCCAGAAACAGGAAAAGAAGAAATAAAAATAACAGGAGTTCTGTTAGATGAAGAAGAAGTTAAAGGAAATGTAGGAGAAAGTATAAACACACAAAGAAGAAAACTTGAAGGTAAATATGAATGCTACATTCCAGCAGAAAACACAGAATCAAAAGAAGGAATAAATGTAGGAAAAGAAGAAAATAGCAAAAAAGTTACATTCAAAGAAAACGAAGTAACAGAAATAATATACTGGTATGAAAGAGAATTTAAAATAACAACAGATGTAA
>JAGATI010000063.1 GCA_017621295.1 Clostridia bacterium
AAGTGTCTTAGAAAGGGCGAGAGACATGTCTACACTAATCTATAAATATATTTAAAAACTTATTATACCATGATTTGCTGGTGAATATCCCTTATCATTTAAAAAGTCTCTCAATTCTTTACTGAATGTGAGAACTATATAGTCTTTCAATGTATCAGGTACTTCAGAATCTACAGTACCAAGCTTAACATAATCAAAATATCTCTTATCAGCATATTTTGGTGCAGTTGCTTGTGTAACCATATTAGCTATAGATTGAGTAGCTATTGCTGCTTGATCTTTAGCTATATCTCTTACAGATTCTTTTATATTGTCAGCAGCTTTAGTTTCGGTATTTGCATTACCGGGACCACCAAGTGCTTTATCTACAGAATTCAATACTGCTTTATTTACCTTACTGTTTCTTATAGTGTCATCAGGTTCAGTTGTATCATCATTATCCCCACAACCACAATCTGGATTTGTGAACTCACTAAGCAATACTTTATTCACGGCACCATCAAGCATATTTGCAACTTTTTCATTTGCTAGACAAGAATCAACCTGAGCTTCTACTAATGGCATGAGATTTTCATTGACACAACCAGTAAGAGAATCTTTAAGTGCTTCATATTCTCTATGGAGTTCATCTTTAGTGTTGTCAACCAATCCATCTAATTTAGCCTTATATTTGTCATATTCAGCTTTAGTATTTTCTATAGCTTCTTTTAGATTCTCAGGTATACAAGCTTCTTGTACTTCATCTATAGCTTTCTTTACACTATCATCTATATTAGCAGTTATGTTGTCTATACTTTCATGTAAATAAGTTATACTGTCTGCAAGATCTTCTGTATATTTGTCTTGTATTTCTTTGACTTTATTGTTTAGATCTTCTATCTTATCTGTATATGTAGATATCCATTCAACATTCTTCTTAGTAGTATCTACAATGTCATTCTTATCAGCTAGCTCTTTGAGTTCTTTAGTCAGATTAGTATATAGCTTTGCTGTATCATCATATTTAGATATAGTAGATTCAACATCATTGAGCTTGTCATCTAATAATTTATTGAATTTGCTCACCTTATCAGATATAGTGTCATTGCCTACCAATGACAACATACCATTGTCATATGTGAAAAACTTATCATCTACACTTGTAGCTGGAAACTTTTGAGTAAGTATTCTATTTCCAATATATGTTGTTGATATCTCAAATTGTGATTTGTCAATACTTGTAAATGGAAGCAATGACTTTATTCCATCATTTCCATCAGTGACACATAAGTCATTCCAATCAGCATCTGTAGTTGTACCTGATTGTAAAGGATTGACCACCACTAATGCATGACTTGGCAATCCTAAGTTGCCAACATATTTTTGTAATTGTTGTACAGTCGCATTAGACATTATCAAATTTACTGGATTGCCAATTACATTTGATGCTGAACCTATGTTACCGTTATTCATCTAAAACTGATATTCTGTATTTTTGTGTCTCTATCTTTGGTTCTTTAATGTTTCTATGTATGTCTATGAATCCACCAAAGCTTGCCATTACATTCTTATTGTTGCATTCAGAACGTTCATTTACTATAGGATAGTTAGAACAAATTCTAATGTCAAAATCAATTATCTTTTGATTTGTTTCTTGAGATGACATGTCTATCTTATTGAACTCTACTTGCTGATTGCCATCATGTTCTAATGAGCATTCTATAATCTGTCCAAGATATGTTATGTTGAAATATCTTTGAAATACAAGCTTATTTATTAACTCTTCCATCAATATTAGGCTTTCATTTGTATTAGAAAGCACATATTTCAAATGCATGTTGAGTTCTATTGGAAGTCTACGTATCTCAGCATTATATCCCACTATATCATCTCCTGAACGTCTTTCATATGTTCCTCTAACAAATGGATTAGACAACTCTTCTTGAGGTACACTAACATTACCAAACTCACAAACGCATCGTGGCATTTCATGATATATCCAGTCTTCTCCTGTTGTCTCATTCCATTTGAACTCATATCCATTTGATTCTATATACATGACTGAAGATCCTGTATTGAATATAAAGTGCTTTATTGGCTTACCATATAGTACTATATTTCTTGTAAGCCATCCAAGTACTCCCTTTGCCAATATGCTGAAAAATCTATCATCTCTATTGTATAAGTTGTCATGTTTTTCAATATCCCATGGATGAAGCCATTTGTCTTCTATCTTATTTACTATGCCCTGCATATACTGTTATGATTGACATTAAGTTATATATATTAAAAATAGTATTTGAAATTGAATATGTAAGTATACATTACTATTTTTATATATATTTAAGACTTATATCAATATGGAATACATATATGTAGATTTGAATAATGACTTTGAAGAATTTGTACTTGCAAAAATATCTATAGAAAAATTTTGGATTTCAGAAAAAATTATAGAGAGTAAGTTGTCTATAGATGAATTTGTATCAAAACTTAATATGCATAAGACTGTATATTCTGACACTAGTGATGAAATTATACCATTTTCTATAATAGAAACTTCTAAAACAAAATACATATTTACTGTTGCAGACAATAATATAGACAATTTAAAGAAAGCACTTGAATATATAGAATATGATTTGTCTAATCTAATAAGAGTTACAAAAGAAGACTTGTATATAAATAATGTAATTGAAGATAAGTCATATTTTATAATTGACAACAAAGTATGTCTTCCATCTAAGTCATATAAAGCATCATATGACATAAATAAGACAATACAATTAAAATATGATAACATAAAGCCAGAATATATAGAAGAGACAGTAGTAAAAAATATACTAGTTGAAGACAATCAAATATGAGACATATACAAGAATTTCTAGTAAACAAGAAGATAAATAAGAAGATAGATAATTATGCATATTATCCTGAAACAAAAGATGAATTGAAGAAAATAATAAAAGATTTGATTAGTAAAGACATATATAACTTAAATTGTATTGATACAAATAAGATAACAGATATGTCAGGATTGTTTCCAGGAATACAATCAGAAACATATGTTAAATCTACCAGTATAGATATAAGTGATTGGGATGTCAGTAATGTTGAAGATATGTCAGGTATGTTCAATGGATTGTCAAAATTTAATTCAGATATAAGCAAATGGGATGTGAGTAAAGTAAAGATAATGGAAAGTATGTTTAGTGGATGCTGCATATTTGATAAAGACTTAAGCAATTGGGATACACAAGAATTAGTAAATGCAAATTATATGTTTAATAATTGTCATAAGTTTGAGGGCAAAGGCTTATCAAAATGGAAGACAAATAATCTATATTTTGCAATTAAGATGTTTGAAAATTGTGATCATTTCAATGAAGATATAAGTAATTGGAATGTCAAAAACTTAAGAAGAGCAGAAAATATGTTTTATTGTTGTATTTCATTTAATAAAGATTTGTCAAAATGGAACTTAGGAGAATATTGTAATTATGAAAATATGTTTTTTGGTTGTGATTTGTTAGATGACTTACCGGAATGGTACTATTAAAATTTATATTGTATTAAATATGATAAGTATATATGAATTTCTAGTAAATAAGAGAATAAACAATAAGATAGATCAAATTATATATAAGTACTTTCCAAAAAATAAAAAAGAGCTGATATATATCATAAAAGATCTATTGTCTAAAGGTATATATGATTTGAATTGCATTGATACTGGTGAAATATGTGATATGTTTGACTTATTTAACTTCATACCAGAAAAGCTTAAGAAAAACAATATAGATGTCAGCAATTGGGATGTCAGTAATGTTGAAGATATGACATTGTTGTTCTATAATATGAAACATTTCAATTGTAACTTAAACAACTGGAATGTAAGTAATGTTGGAAATATGGGGGCTATGTTTAAAGGGTGTGAAAACTTCAATCAACCACTAAACAAATGGAATGTAAGCAATGTAATAAATATGGAAGGTATGTTTCAAGGTTGTGAGAAATTTAATCAGGATATAAATGATTGGAATGTAAGCAATGTTAAAAATATGAATGCAATGTTTTATTTTTGTAGAAGCTTTAATAAGCCATTAGACAAATGGAATGTAGGCAGTGTCGAAAATATGTCAAATATGTTTGGCAATTGTGAAAATTTCAATCAACCATTAAATGACTGGGATGTAAGTTATGTAGACATTATGACAAATATGTTTCAAGACTGTAAGAAATTTGATAGACCTTTAGACAATTGGGACACATATAATGTTACAAATATGTCTGGTATGTTTTATGGGTGTGAAAGTTTCAATCAATCATTAGACAAATGGGATGTGAGAAATGTAGGTGATATGTCGTGGATGTTTAGAAAATGCAAATCATTTTGTAAATCATTAGATGCATGGGATGTGTCCAATGTTGAAGATATGGATTGTATGTTTTCTGGTTGTGATTCTCTAAAAAATAAGCCAAAATGGTATAATGAAGAAGACTAATATATGATAAGCTTAAATGAATTTCTAGTAAACAAGAAGATAACTAATAAGATAGATAATTATGCATATCATCCAAATACAACAGAGGAATTAATATCTAACATAAAGAAGTTGTTAAATCAAGACATACATGACTTAAATTGCATTGATACTAGTAATATAACAGATATGTCTCGTATATTTTATGATATATACATAAATGACATAGATGACATTGACATTAGCAACTGGGATGTTAGTAAAGTTGAAAATATGTCTCATATATTTTATGGTTGCCGTAATTTCAATTGTGACATAAGTGGTTGGAATGTCAGTAATGTTACAAATATGACATCTATGTTTTATGATTGTGAAAATTTCAATTGTGACATAAGTAATTGGAATGTAAGTAAAGTTAAAGATATGAGATATGCGTTTCATAACTGTAAAAAATTCAATCAATCTTTGAATAATTGGAATGTTAGTAATGTTGAAAATATGTCAGGTATATTTCATGGCTGTAAGAAATTTAATAAACCATTGGACAAATGGAATGTAAGTAAAGTTAAATATATAGATAGTATGTTTAGTAATTGTATTAAATTCAATCAGAACTTAAATAGTTGGAATGTGAGTAGAGTTATAGATATGAAATATATGTTCAATAATTGTAATAAATTTGACAAACCATTGAACAAATGGAACGTAAGTAATGTTGAAATTATGAATAATATGTTTGCTGGTTGTGAAAATTTCAATCAACCATTAAATGACTGGGATGTAAGCAAAGTTAGAAATATGGAGCAAATGTTTGAAGACTGTAATAGCTTCAATAAGCCATTAGACAAATGGAATGTGAGCAATGTTAAAAATATGAAAAATATGTTTTCATATTGCATAAAATTCAATCAATTATTAGATAGTTGGAATGTCAATAAGAATGTTACAACTATAGACTTTATGTTCAATTGGTGTAATAATTTGCAGAAGTTACCTTATTGGTATTAATTATATATTTAAACGAATAATTATGATAAGCTTAAATGAATTTCTTGTAAATAAGAGAATAGATAAGAAGATAGATCAACCACAATATAAATATCATCCTACAACAAAA
>JAGATI010000018.1 GCA_017621295.1 Clostridia bacterium
ACGATAGATGTAAAATAGATACATCAAAAGTTAAAGGAGGTCATTATTATATGGCAAGAGAAGTAAGAAGATATACTCGGGGAGGAAAAAGAAAAATATATCCAAGATTATAAAGCATCAAAATTAAGTATTACTCATTTTACGCTCCCTTCATAAAAATTTAAAGGGAATGTCTTGCAAGTGACTTGACACTTGTGCTATAATAAATTTGTCAATAAACATAGGGAAGACATTCCCATGTGATTTGTAGGGATTTAGAAGTGCGATTTCTAAATCTCTTTTGCTTTCTAGCAAATAATATGTCTAGAACTCATATAATTTGTTAAAGCATTTGCTTCAATTCCAAAACCTCTGCCATATTTCTGTGCTGGAAAATCAGCTCTGTGAAACAGTTCTAAACATTTAACTCTGCCAATATGAAACATTTTGCAAATATCTTTTGTTGTATAAATTATTGGCATTGGCTTTTCTTTAGATTTAACTTCTAACATTAGCATTCCTCCTTTCATTGCTATTAAATTTCTCGATTTCTATTGCATAATTCTTTGTTTTGTAGTATTATTAAAATAGATAGTGAGAAATTTTACTTTTTATTTGCATTGTTATTATACTAAAGGTATTATAAGATGTCAATACAATTTATTAAATTTCTAAAATTTCTCACAAAATATTTATGAAAGGAAAAATACTAATGAATAATAAAGCTGATTTATCTGACGAAAAAGGCTTTTACATATGGTTTGATAAAAATAATAAAAAGGAGTATTATACTACCACTTTAACATTATATAACTCAAAAATTGGTGCTAGTAAAAACTCTAAATATTCTTACATATACTATACTGAGAACTTCTTACCTAAAGTTTCTCCTAAAAGGAATCGAGCTGAATATATAAAAAATGCTTTAAAACCAAAACCTTTAGATTTATATAATCCTTATGAAGAACGATATGGTATGCTTTTAATAAATTTTTTAAATGCTAGATTAGACAGTTGGCATACTGCATATAAAGATTTTATATATGCTTATGGACTAGGAATAATAGAGAAATATTCTAGTAAGAAAATGAGATTATCATATACAGATATAAATTCATTTATAGCAAATGCAAAGGGAATTTTTGAAAGTGCTCAAGTAAAATTGTATGGTCTTCAATTAGAATTAAAAGAGTGTGTAGATTACATATATAATTTAAATGGAAATGAAGAAGATAAAGAATATGAACCATATACAAAATTTCAGGCATATTCGTTAAAACATAATTTAATAAATAAACATACACAAAATACAGAAGTATTATTAAATTCTTTGAGTATTTTTAAAAATGATTTTGTTTCTGCTAAATTAAGTGAACTAACACAAGGAATAAATGGTATAAACATGCAAAACGGTATTAAATATTCAAGTAGGTATTTGGATAATATTTGTTTTATAGTTTTAAGTGAATTGGTAAATAATAATATAACAATTAAAACTTGTAAACATTGTGGCAGATATTTTATTCCTGTAAACAGACAAGCCGAAGTTTATTGTGATTTAACACCTCGCTCTGGAAATGGAAAGAAATGTAGAGAATTAGGAGCTCGTACTACATATGCTAAGAATGTTAAAGAAGTTGAAGGTCTTTTAATTTATAGAAGAACATATCAAAAAAGATTAATGCAATTAAGTAGGAATCCAAATACTTCAGAAAAAGATAAGAAAAAATTTAATACATGGAAGAAAGCTGCTCAAGAAAAAATTAAAGAATTTAAAAAAGGTAAAATTACTGAAGAACAATTAGAAACTTGGATGGAAGAAAATAAAGATTTGTAGTACATATTTAAATATATAAAGATTGGAGGTACAATATGATTGAAGTAAAAAACTTTGATAACTGGATTGAAGATACTGAATCTGGAAAATTCGGAAGTGGTGCAAGTGAAAAAATTTGGCTTATTAATCCAGAAACAAACGAGAAAGGATTGTTTAAATTTCCTAAAGTAAAAAATAATGGACATATTACAGGAGAATATTGGGCAGAGAAACTTTCTACAGAAATTGGAAAGCTGATTGATGTAGAATGTGCTAAAGTTGATATTGGTACATATAAACGGAAGAATTGGTTCAATGAGTTATAATATATTAGAAGATTCGGAATCAAATTTATTAGAAGGGTTAGCATTTATTCAAACACATTATCCATATTATATTAAAGATAAATTAGAAGATCCATATTCTAATATTAAGTATTCAATTCAAATGATACAAAAAAGTTTAAACGGAATAATTAACATTGAAGAAATATACAAAATGATAATTTTTGATATCTTAATAGGAAATAGTGATAGGCATCATAGTAACTTTGCAATTATATCAAAGGGGACCGTATATAGAACACCAGAAAATATGTTGGATATATATTTCGATTACAAAATGAGTCCTTTATATGACAATGGTTCTTCTCTATGTGCTTATGAAGATAATAATAATATAGAAATATTTTTTAAAGATAAAATGAAATTTGAAGCATTAGTGAATACAAAATCAAAATCAGCAATAGGCTGGGAAAATGAAAGACCCATTAGACATTTTGAGTTACTAAAAAAATTAAAAGAGAATGCGTATGATTTAACTATAAGCTATATTGCAAAGATAAAAGAAAATATCAATGAACAAAGTATTAATACTATTTTAAATGAATTTGATATTGATATAATAAATGAAGATATGAAAAGATTATTAAAAATGTATATTCTAGAAAGAAGAAAAAGAATGCTAGAAATATATAATTTGAAAGATGAGGTGTAAATGAAAATGGAACAAGATTTAGTATATTTGGTTTGGAAAGATGTAAAGACAGGAAACAAATATAAAGTAGCTAAATTATATAAGCAAGATAATACATTTTATTTTAAATATATTCTTGAAAATGTTAAAGAAGCTCAAAAAGATGGATTTAAATTATTAGTTGCATTCCCTCAAATTAATGCTTTATATGATAATCCACAATTATTTGCTGTTTTTGCAGCAAGACTACCAGAACCAACAAGACCAGAAATTAAAGAAATTTTAGAAACTTATGGAATGACTGAATATGATGATTTTGAATTATTAAAAAGAAGTGGTGCCAAACTTCCTACTGATAATTATGAATTTGTAAGATAAACTATAAATTTGCCAACAGCATTGGCAAATTTAAGAAATGAGGTAAAATATGGAATTAAAAAATTTAGAAAAAGAAATTGAAAATATAAAACAAAGAAATAAAAGAGTCGAATTAGATAAAAAATGGGAGACAAGTTGGACAAGAAAATTATGCATATGTACTCTAACATATATAGTTGTAGTTATATATTCTTATATGGTTAGAAATTATGATAATATATTTTTAAGTTCATTAGTTCCCGTTATTGGTTTTACTTTATCAACATTATCACTAAAATATATTAGAAAAATATGGGAGAAAAATACAAAAAATGATAGATAATGATAGATTAAATCATTCATTGGCAGTTGCTAGAAAAATGGTTGAAATAGGAAAACTATATAATTTAAAAGATGATGAATTAAGAGATTTATATGTATTAGGCTTTAACCATGATATTGGTTATGAATATGGAAATAACTCTAACCATGAACATATTGGTGGAGAAATATTAAAAAGGAATAATTATAAATATTGGAAAGAAATTTATTATCATGGAGATATTAACTCAAAATACACATCATTATTTTTAAAAATATTAAATAAAGCAGATATGCAAATTGATAAATAT
The DNA here is from genome assembly GCA_017621295.1 of Clostridia bacterium. Next base: position 3,760 of record JAGATI010000018.1, read on the forward strand.
GGTAATGATGTTGGTTATACAAAAAGACTTGAAGATATTAAAAGTAGATATGGAGAAAATTCAACAACTTATAAAAACGCAGAAATATTAATATCAAAGTTAAGGAGTGAAAATTAGTAATGGAAGAATATTTAGAGTTTGCAAAAGATATCGCATATCAAGCAGGAAAAATAATGCTTAAATACTTTAACCAAAATAATGGTGCTAGTTATAAAGGAGACAAGACAATCGTAACTACTGCTGATACAGAGATTAATTCTTGTTTAATTGAAAAAGTAAAAGAACACTACCCTACCCATGCCGTGGATGGTGAAGAAGAACAATCTGGAAAAAGTAATTTTGTATGGGTATGTGATCCAGTTGATGGAACAGCTATGTATGCTAGACATATACCAGTAGCAGTATTTTCTTTAGCATTAGTAATTGATGGTGTTCCAAATGTTGGAGTAGTTTATGACCCTTTTACAGATAGTTTATATACAGCTATTAAAGGAAAAGGTGCATATAAAAATGGAGAGAAAATAT
>JAGATI010000064.1 GCA_017621295.1 Clostridia bacterium
ATTTCTTTAATATGTTTAATATAGCAGGAATTAAACCGAATTTATTTATAGTATTAATGTTAGTAATAGGATTGTTTGCAGGAAAAGAAGTTCGGAATATCACTGGGAGCAATATTAGGAATAATATTAGATTTATTAACAGGAAAGATAATAGGAATATCAAGTATAATGTTTGTTATTATAGTAATATTAGCAGATATATATGATAAAAATTTTTCTAAAGATAATAGAATGACCATTATGATTATGGTTATAAGTACTACATTTATATATGAATTTGGTATATACATATTAAATGTATTTAAATTATCTAGTAATTTAGAGATAATTTCATTTATAAAAATATTAATAATAGAGGCTATATATAATACATTATTAACAATAATAATATATCCTATTATTCAAAATATGGGTACTTTATTAGAAGAAATTTTTAAAGAACAAAAGATATTAACAAGATATTTTTAAAAAGAAGGTGAAAAATTGGACAAAACAAAATCAAATGAACATAAAATAAGATATAATATTATATCAATGTTAGTATATGTTATAGGTGTAATTTTATTAGTTCAACTTTTCAATTTACAAGTGATAAAAGGAGAAGAATATAGAAGAGAATCTAATACAAGATTAACAAGAGAAACAGTACTAGAAGCAGCAAGAGGAGAAATTGTAGATAGAACTGGAAATAAATTAGTAACAACAGAGATGAATTTTAGTTTAGAATTATATAAAACAAAAATAGATAATGAAACTTTGAATAATACATTATTAAAAATAGCTAATCTTTTAGAAGAAAATGGTGATAGATACATAGATAATTTTCCAATAGAAATAAATCCGTATAAATTTTCTATTGGAGATTCAGAATCAAAGTCATGGAAAAAATCTAATAAAATTGATGAACAATATTCCGCAGAACAATGTTTTAATTACTTTAAACAAAAATATCAGATATCAGAGGAAAATCTGCTAGATGTAAGAAAAATAATAGTAATGAGATATGAGATTGCTTGTAATGGATATAGTAATACAAGAGCTGTTACTTTGGCAAAAAAAGTTAGTAGAGAAAGTATTTTAAAGTTATCAGAAAACAATATAAGTTTTCCAGGAGTAAACATTGTAACAAAACCATTTGTTTCATACCCATCTGGAACTTTAGCATCACACATATTAGGAACAGTTGGGAAAATAACAGAAGATGAATTGAAGTCTAGAAAAGATGAATATGGAATTAATGACATAATAGGAAAAACAGGTATAGAATATGTATATGAAGAGTATTTAAAAGGTAAAAATGGAGTAAGACAAATAGATATGTCTGTAGATGGGGCAGCAACAGATGAATATATTGCAAAAGAAGCAATTGCAGGTTCAAATGTAGTATTAACAATAGATGCAAATTTACAAAAAGTGGCAGAAACATCATTAAAAGCAAATATTAATAAGATTGCAAGTGGAGGATTTGCAGAAAAAAGTAATGCAAATGCTGGAGCAGTTGTTGTAATGAATGTTAACACTGGTGAAGTTTTAGCAATGGCGAGTTACCCCGATTATGAACCAGAGTTATTTGTAGATGGAATAAGCACAGAAAAGTATAATGAATATATGAATTCTGAAACTACTCCGTTAATTAATAGAGCAATACAAGGAGCATATGCACCAGGTTCAACGTTTAAGATGATAACAGCAATTGCAGGATTAGAAAGTGGTTCTATTACTCCTACAGAAAAGATAAATGATATAGGAGTATATCCAAGAGCACATAAACCAGCATGTTGGTATTGGAATAGTTATCATTCTGGTCATGGATATTTAAATGTTTCAGATGCGATAAAACATTCTTGTAACTATTTTTTCTATGAAACAGGTTATAGAATGGGAATAGATACTTTGGCAAAATATGCATCATATTTTGGGCTTGGAAGGAAAACAGGAATTGAACTTCCAAGTGAAGTAAATGGCGATTTAGCTAGTAGAGAAAAAGCAGAAAGTAAAGGACAGTCTTGGTATATAGGAGATACTTTATCTGCAGCCATAGGACAAACTTATAACAATTTCACGCCGATACAAATGGCAAAATATATAAGTATGTTAGTTAATGGAGGTAAACAAGTAGATGTTAGTATTGTAAAGTCTATTGTGAATCCAGATGGGACAGAAGTTTCAAAAGAAGAAATAAATGAGTTTACCAATGGCAAGTTAAAAATCGATACTGCAGAGAAAGAGAATTTAAATATAAAAAAAGATAATTTAAATGCAGTACTTGAAGGTATGAGAGGAGTAACTAGTGAGTCAGGAGGAACTGCATATTCAACATTTAAAGACTTTAAGATAGAGCTTGGAGGGAAAACAGGTTCTGCTCAGGCAGGAAATAAAACTAATGGTTGGTTTGTACGGATTTGCACCATTTGATAGCCCAGAAATTGCAGTAGTTGTATTAGTTGAAAATGGTGGACATGGAGGATATACAGCAGAAGTTGCAAGAGATATATTTGCAGAATATTTTGGAATGAATGCAAATGAAATAACAGAAGATATGATTGCAATATCAAGCTTGCAATCAGTAAGATAAAATAATATAAGCGAAGGGAATGTAAAATTATGAAAAATTGTATATCAGTGGCTATAAAAAATGATGAAATAGTAATGAAAATAAATGAAGAAATGACGAAAAAAGATATTCTTGAGGCCGTAAAAAAGAAAATAACAGAGATAAAAAAAATACAAAAAGAAAATGATTTTCCTTTATTTATTACAGGTAAAGTTTTGTCAAATGAAGAGATAGAAGAGATAGAGAGTATTATTAAAGAAAAAATAGATATACAGATAAATTTTGATTCTCCAAAAATATTAGGGCTACATGGAATAAAGCAAGCATTTAATAAAGAAATTGCAGTATCTAAAACAAAATTTCACAGAGGAGCACTTAGATCTCGGGCAAAAAATTGAATATGAAGGAAGTTTAGTAATACTTGGAGATGTAAATGGTGGAGCTGAAGTTATAGCAGGAGAAAATATAGTGGTTCTGGGGATACTTAGGGGACTGGCACATGCAGGAGCAAAAGGAAATAAAGAAGCTATTATTGCAGCTGCATCAATAGAGTCACCTCAAGTAAGAATTTCAAATATTATAAAAGAGAGGACTAAAGAAGAAGTTCAAGAGAGAAGTTTAAAGACAAGTGCTTTTGTAAATGAAAATGGAGAGATTAGTATTGAATAAATAGAGAACTTCATATAGCAAATTTTAAATAGCCATATAAAAACATTTAGCAATTCCAATCAAAATAAATTTAAAAACAAGATGGTAAGTAATATACTTTACCATCTTTAGATGTGTGCCAGGCATGACATTAATCTAACTGGTGAAAGTCCAGTCACAGGTATTTACCACCAAGTGTAGTGAACCACAAGTCGAAAACAGTAATGTTGGGATGAAGGAAGTGGTGTAGCAAAATTCTTGAACCAATGGAAATGCAAACCAACCCAAGAAAAGAAAACAAATTTATATGCGAAAACAAAGAAAATTTTATTAAGAAAGAAAGCCATTGCAAGACAAAGAGGTGAAACATTTGAGAAAGTCAATCAACTAATTATTGGTTGGATAAATTATTTCAAAATTGAAAATATGAAATTGTTTATGGAAAAATATGGAAGTTGGTTAAGACATAAAGTGAGAGTAATTATAGTCAAACAATGGAAAAAGCCAAGGACAATTTATACAAATCTTAATAAAATTAATCTAAAATTCAACAATGGATTTAGTGAAGAAGAGATATATAAAGTTGCTAATTCAAGATTAGGGTGGTATAAGAGATGTAGTATGAATGTAATAAATTTTATACTAAATCCAAAAATCTTAAATATAAAAACAAAGGAAAGACCTGGGTTGGTCAATCCTTTGGAATATTACCTTAATAGTTTGTAATTAAACTATATAGATGTAGCGCCGTATACGAGAACCGTACGCATGGTGCAATGGGAGGGACAATAGTAATCTTACTATTTCTCTACCATATTTTGTATCAACATAGTTAAAATAGGTAAATTAAGAATTTTTTATTATTTCTATTTCATCATAATGATTTTTTAATATATCTAAAAACACATTAGCAATTTCCTCATCAAATTGAATGCCTTTGTTAAGTTCTATTTCTTCTATTATTTTATCTAATGACAATTCGTTTCGATAGTTCCTCTTAGAAGACATAGCATCAAATGAATCTGCTATACTTGTAATTCTTGCTAGATAAGGGATATTATCACCTTTTAATTGAGATGGGTATCCTGTACCATTATATTTCTCATGGTGATGTTTTACTATAGGTATAATATCTTTAAATATCTTTGCATTACAAAGAATATGGGCTCCTATAGATGGATGATTTTTTATTTGTGAGTATTCATCTGTTGTAAGAGATGAATCTTTAAGTAAGATGCTATCTGGAATTCCTATTTTTCCAATATCATGAAACAGTCCACCGATATGTAATATTTTTAATTCTTGTTCTGATAGGTTTAAATATTTTCCTATAAGCATAGAATATTTAGCCACTCTACTAGAATGCCCAGATGTATAGGGGTCTTTAGCCTCAACTGTATATCGTAATGTTTCAATACTTTCTAAATATGCAGTTTCTAATTCAGCATATGTATTAGAAAGTTGTTCATTCATTTTTTTTATTAAATTCATTTGTGAGATTGATTTTATTCCAGATTCTATAAGTAAGAGAAGCTGATCAAATTTATCGCTTTTTTCGCAGTATCCCTGTATATCTAATCTTTTAATTGTATCTAATGGTGGAGCTAAGTCTTTATGACCTGTTAATAAAAGAATGTAAAGTTCTTTATTAAACTTTCTAATTTCTTCAACAAGTTTATCCCCATGTATAGGAGTCATAATGAAGTCCAATATCATAAGATCAAAATGTTCAGTTTTAACCTTTTCTAAAGCTTCCATTGGGTCGGTAAAACCAACAAAATCGTATCCAGATTTTTTTAGGTAGATAGATAAAGAATCAATAATACCCATTTCATCATCTACTGCTATAATTCTGTAATTAGATGATATTGCAGTTTGTTTATTTTTCCTCATAATAACACAACCTTTTATCTCTTAATATTTAAATTATTATATTAATAAAAAATAAAAAAAGCAATAAAAAGTTAAAATTTTATTGCTTTTTGATTATTAAATAATGACTTTATATCATATATTTCAGATTAGAATATAAAAACTATCCATTAACACTTATAGATTTACAATCTAACAATTTTAAATCAAAAAATATGTTAATTAATTGGTATTATTATATTAAAAGTAGTTCCTACTCCTTCTTTAGATTGAAACTTTATATTACCATTAAAATTAGCTTTAATAGTAGAATATGACATAAATAATCCGAAGACCAGTTCCATTTTTACCTTTAGTAGTAACCATTTCATTAAATAACTTATCTTGAACTTCTTTAGAAATTCCACATGCATAATCTTTAATAGAAATAATAATATTACAATTTTCTTTTTTTAATATTAAATCTATGTTTTCATTAGATTTACCATTATATGCTTGAATTGAATTAGAAATCATATTATTAATTACTTGTACAAGACTATTTATATTTCCATGTAAAGATAAGTCATTTGGTATTTCTAATTTAATATTTAATGATATTAATGCATTTTTCAATTCATGTTTCATTAAAATATCTATACTTTTTAAAAGTTCTTCAATAGTAAAAGAATCTGATGATGTATTAGATAAAGTTACAACTTGACCTTTTACTGTAGTTATTATATCAGACATATATTCTGTGTATGTTTTAATTTTTTGAATCCATACATTCATTTCGTTTGCAATTTCATGATGGTCTTGGTTTGTTACATCAGTATCTCCTATTGATAAATTATATTCTTCTATTAAATCTTCTAATCCCTTAGATGCACCAGCGATTGACATTATAGGTGTTTTTAAATTATGTGCTATTCCTCCGATTAATTGTCCAAGTGAAGCTAAACGCTCTTGTTCCATTAGTTTGTCCTGATTATATTCAATTTGTTTTATATGTGATATTGTTAAGTCTTGTATCTTATTATATGAAATTGTTAAGTCACCAAACTCATCATTTGAAGTGATTGGTAAATTTTTAGCATTTGAAATATTATTTGAGTTTAATATTAAATTCATCCCATTAGTAATATTAGTTATATCGGTTGATATTGTTTTTCCTATATAAGATATATAAATTACAATAAAAACAATTAAAACTCCTATACATATAAAAAATGGTAGAAATATAGTATTTGAAAATGTTTCAAAGTGTATTCCAATATAATATGTACCTTCATCTATAGTGACTTTATGCATACAAGCTTGAGTAGTTTGTCCATAATATTCAAAACACTGACCATTACTTTCAGTATAATAAGATAATGTATAATTGGATAAAAATGTTTCATCTGGTATATTCATATTTTTACTTTTATATAGAATTTTGCCATTTTCAGCATCCATAATTAAACCAAAGTCATTCTCAGATTTAAATTCAAGTGTAGTTAATTTATTTTTTATATCATCTAAAGATAGATTTTTTTTATCTAATGAATTTGTTAGTTCTTGTTTATAAAGATTATATAATAAATCTCCTTTTTCTATAGTCATCGTTGTAGTACTAATTAATAATATTAAAACAAAAGAACATATAAATAACGGTAATGTTAAAATTAATAATTTAAAAGGTGTACTAATTCTAATTGTATTAAAGTCATTTTCACAATAATTAGATGTATTAATTAATAAATTTCTAAAAAATGCTCTACTAATCATGTATGATGTTATTCCAAATATTGATGCAAAGGAAAAAATGACAATACATATTCTTATAAGTAAATCCATATTAGTTTTAAAAAGAATTAACAAAAAGAAGCATAAAATAGTAGGCAACAATACTTCAACAATTAGCATAATATATTGTACATTAAAACATTTTTTTCTTGTTTGTATAATAGAATTGATTGAACCTAAAAACCCAGTATACACTTTTTTATATATAAATCTAACAAATAAAAATATAAATGAAACTATTAAAGTTGCAAGTATTAAAAATTGAGAAGTATATGTTATTCCAACTACCTTAATTTGAAAATCATTATCAATTGTATTAGATGGATAATTTAAAATTTTAGGTAATGCAAAATATAGAATTATTACTAATACTAATGCTATTAAACTATTTAAGAATGCTAGCTTATTATAAGAAAAATTATTAATTTTATTATTACTTTTATTTTTATTATTACTTTTATTTTTCATAAAGGTCTCCTATAAAATTATATTTTTTTAAATAATTAATTATTTTTTCTATATATTCATATGTAATATTAGGCCAATTTAAATTATTATTATTTAATAATTTATTTGTATAATTATTATCAATAATTAATGATGAATTATTTTTATTATTAATAACAGATAAATAATTTGTTATACCAAAACTATTAAATTCAGAATTTAATAGTTTATTTTTAAATTCACTTAAAGTAGTTATTTTTAATTTATATCCAAATAATTTTAAAATGTCATTAAAATTTTTAAATGTTATTAAATTATTATTAAATAAATGATAGATATTTAAATTATTATACATATTTTTACTAAGATATACAATAAATTTAGCACAATAATCAACAGGTGTAAATTCTAATTTAAAATCTAATAATTCAATTGGTATACAGTTTAAATTTATAATAGATGATAATCTATTTAAAAATGCATTTTCTGATGCATTTTCTTGGAATGTACCATCATTAAATCTATTAGTTATATTGCCTATTCTATAAATTGAAGCTTTTAAATTTTGAAATTTACATGCATTTAATATTACAGATTCTGCTTGTAATTTACTTTTTACATAAATATTATCATTATATTTTTGATTTATATAAAAATCATTTTCTGAAAATGTAGAATTAGGAGTATCTGTTAAACCATATCCAGATACAGATAGTGTAGATATATAATGAAAAGGTACATTATTTTTTATACAAAAATCAACTATTTTTTGTGTTCCTAATACATTAGTTTTATAAAATGTTTCTGGGTCTCCAAAATGTTTTACAATTGCAGCAGAAGAAAATACACAATCAACTTTATTGCAAAGTTCAATATATGTTTGTTCTAATAAATTAAAATTATCGCCATGTAAATCACCTGTTATTGGGGTAATCCTATCTATAATAGAATTTAAATTAGAGTAATAAAAATTGTATTTTTGCTTAAATCTCTCGATAGAATTTATATTATCTTTTTCACGTATAATACAATAAATATGTGCATTTGTATTTTCTAATAATTCATGTAAAATATGTATACCTAAAAATCCAGTTGTACCAAAAAATAATATATTTTTATATTCATAATTTTTAATATTATTAGGTATTATAATATCTGGTATTTTAATTTTTTCTAAATCAGATATATTATTATTTGTATTAGATTTTTGTGAAATATAATTACTAATATCTCTGATACTTGGATAATTATAAAAAACTTGTGTATCTAAGGATATTCCCAAAGAATACAATTTTGTTTGTATTTTTATTATAGTAAGTGAATCTACTAAATAATCAAATATATTTTGAGTTACACTGATTTTTTCTATATTTAATATTTTTATAAATGTGTCATATAATAATTGTTCTAATTCATTACATGGATATACATATTGAATTTCCTTATTCTGTTCGGGTAGTGGTAGCAATGACTTATTTATTTTTCCATTTACAGTTAAAGGAATTTCATCTACCTTTATATAATATTTTGGAATCATATATTTAGGCAATGAATTCATAAGAGTGTTTTTTAAATCATTTATGTCTATATTTGTATCAGAAACAAAATATGCACATAATAATTTTGAATTATTTATTGTTATAACATTAACATAGCAGTTTTTAATATTTTTATAATTCAATATTTTAGATTGAATTTCTCCTGTTTCTATTCTGTATCCATTAATTTTAACCTGAAAGTCTCTTCTACCAATGTATTCGACAATTCCATTATCGAATAATTTTGCAATATCTCCTGTAGAATAAATAATTTCATTATTAAAAGGTGAAGATATAAATCTTTCTTTTGTAATATTATCTAAATTTAAATATCCTTTTGATAGACATTTTCCACCAATAAATATTTGTCCATTATATCCAAAAGGAATTAAATTATAATCATTATTTAATAATAAAATTTGTGTATTATCAGCAGGAATTCCTATTGGAACAGATGCGTAAGCTTTTATATCATCATTTTGATATATGTAGGTCATACAACCTACTGTAGCTTCGGTTGGACCATATTCATTAAATATAGAAATCTTATTGTTAAAGGTTTCGGTTATTCTTTTACATGTTTCATGTGTTAGGATATCACCACCAACAATTAATTTAGTAATTGTTGTTTCTGATATAATATCTTGCAATAAAGACAAATGTGCGGGAGTAAGTTTTAATATTTGTACTTTTTTATCATCTACAATTTGTTTTAATAATAATTGTGGATTAGGATTTTCATAAATATATAGTGTATTCCCAGTTACAAGTGGTGTAAAAACAGATGTAACTGTTAAATCAAATGCAATAGAAGAATATAATGGAAAATTAGTAATTTCATTTTTTACATATATTTTATTTGCCCATCCGAATATAATTTGCCAAACTTTCATGAGCAATTTTTACACCTTTTGGATTGCCAGTTGAGCCAGAAGTATAAATTATATATGCAAGGTTATCTAATTTAGGTTTATTTGGGATATTATCAAACTCTTTATTTCTGCATGCTTCTATAATATTCTCTAATTCTAATACAATAGATTTATCTGAAAAATTAATTAATTTATTTTGATTATTAGAATTAGTTAAAATAAATTTTGCATTACTATTTTTTATAATATAATCAATCCTATCATTAGGATATGACGTATCTATTGGAATATAGCATGCAGATAGTTTTAAAACAGCAAAAATACTAATAATTAATTCTATTGAATTATTAAAAAATAAACATATTTTGTCGCCTGAATTTACACCATTATTTTTTAATAAATCTGCAGTATAATTAATCATATTATTAAAATTTATATAATTAATACTATAACCATTTTTACAAATAGCTATATTATATGGATTTTTATTTACTTGTTCTTCAAACATATGAATAATAGTTTTATTTA
>JAGATI010000065.1 GCA_017621295.1 Clostridia bacterium
GCTCGTCCCATTGAGCCTCTGTGTATAAGAATGGTATTTCAACTGCTTGTGCCTTTCTTCTTCCTTTTGCTGTTCTTTCATCTGGAATATCTAATGCACTATATGTTTGCTCCTCTGGTGTAGTTAAAAATTCTGATACACTTTGTATGTATCCTATGTTTGTTTTTTCTCCTGTTAATGTTGTAGCATAAAGTACTTCTGTTAAAGTACTAGATTTTGGTGCTACTGTTTCTGTTCCTGCTTTCATTCAAATCATTCCTTTCTATTTTATTCTTTCAAACGAATTTGTTAATCCGTTATAATTTACTTCATAATTACTTATTAAACGATTTTTCTTGGTTATTTCATCATATATAGTCTGGTCGTTACTTGTTTTCTTTAAATTGTATTCTCGTAGTTTTAAGGCTGTTGTATAAGATTGTTGCATACATTCGTATTGTGTACTTGCCCATTCTTCTATTGATATTGAAAATCTGGTATAAACTGGTGTGACACCTTCATTAACCTTTTGATTTTCAAGTGGTGTTCTTACTACTGTACATGGAAACTTTGATTTTTCAGTTGGATTTTGTAAAACAACTTCATTTCGTATTTCTTGTATTTTTCTTACTATTAATCTTGTAAATGTTTCTATGTCTAATTCATGTATCATTTTACAGCCTCCTTTAAAAATTCGTTTATAGCTTTTTTTACTTCATCTGCTACTTTATCTCTTCCATTAAATCCTGCTGGTCTCATAAATGGTTTTGGTTGTTGTGCATACATAACATAAAATTCTTTACCATATAGATTTATTTTTCTATCATCTCCAAAATTTCTTTCTGCTTTGTCAATTGGCAAATACCAGTATTGAAAACCACTTGCATAAAATGTTTTAGTTTTTCCTATGTGAGGTAATTCTGCATAAGTACCAGTTCCAAATTCTAAGAATAAAGCCCACGGCATTATATCTTTGTCTGTATATACTCTACCTACTATTTGTCCACTTCTGTTTGTAACTTCGATTAAAATCCCTTCTTTTTTGCCTTTTTTATATTGATAAGCCATTTTTTGTATTTCTTTTAATCCCTTTTCTAAACCTACTTCAATATGCTTATTTATGTTCTTTTCTATATTATCCATCTTTTTATATAAGCTATTTAATTTCTTTTCGTTAAACTTTATTTCAATCATATTAATCACCATTATATTTATTTAGTGTATAGACAACTGTATTGCCTATTCTAGGCATATTGGATACAGTATAGTCCGGTTTTATATCTGTTTTATTTCTTATATCACTTAAACAAATACCATCACCTTTTTCTATATTGTATCTATTTGTAGTTCTAGCTTTCTGTACATCATAATCAATATCACCTGCAGAATTTCTATCTAATTCATTTAAATCTTGTTGTAAGTTTAAATGAACACCATTCTCACTTATATCTTTATACTTCCAAGATACTATTTTATACTCTCCATCAATATTCTCTTTAATAGGTGTGCATACCCATACTTCTGTTAATTTGCACAATCTTTGTCCCATTATGGTAGCCTCCTTAATCCATTTTTTATTAAGTCATTTCTTAATTTTTCTTCTATGTCTATAAATGAATCAGATTCACTACCTTCACTGCTACTAGAACTCCCTTCTTTACCTCGCCTTAAATAAGTACTTATTGTCGCTTGTTCTACATATGGAATTAACCTTTTATCGTCTTCTTTTCTATTTGTTGTATCAGAGGCAATAAGTAGAAGTCTTGTATATATTTTTCTTAATACTTTTTCGTCATTAGACTTGTAATTTGCCCCTAACTCTTCTTTTATTTCTTCTATTATTTTTGTATTATCTTCCATTTTATTGCCTCTCTTTCTTATTTTTCTTTATTTTCTTTTGGTTCTTTAACTTCTTTATAGCCACATTTTTTAATTAATTCTTTTGCGATTTCCTCATTTTTTATATTTCTTATTAAATCACCTTTTTGTATTTGCATTTCTACTCCTCCTATCCCTTAGAGATTATTCTTGCAATTGCAATTTCTTTGTGATTGTAGTAATTTCCATCAGAACCTTTTACTAAATCCCAGTTTGTTCCGTCTGCTAATTCTTCATCAGTAGGAGAATCTGTTTCTTGATTTGTCATTAAGTAACTAATACCATGTGGCATAAATACCTTTCTTTGTCTTTCATATAGATAATCTTTATCATTATCAGCATCTCTATCCATTTCGTGAGGTACTTTAGCTCCTATGTCTTCATAATCAAATGCACCTTTACCAAATACATAAGTTACAAATTTAGGTGTTTCACTCAATGAAGCTTCGTAATAATTTCCTATACTTCCTACAACTGGTGTTTCTACTACTGTATATTTTGTATTAGCACCTGTTCCAGATTTTGTGTAATATGTTTTTCCTTCTGTTAATGCAGTATCTGTTGTTTTTGCATATACTGTTTCGTATTCTTCCGTAATTTCGTCATATTCAATTACTGTTTTGCCATTCCATGTGTAAAGATTTAATTCTCTTTCAATTCCGTTTGGATCTGTATATCTTAAGTTTTGAATTAATTTCTTACCTTCTAAGTTTGTTACTATTGTTGAATTAGCAATAACTACTGCAAATTTTCTTCTTCTATCTCCACAAGCTTTTTGTAATGCTGTGTTTAATGTTGTTTCCTCAATAGAATTATTTGTTTCTCCTGATATGTCATATGTATGTTTTTGAGCAAATTCTTTTCCAGCATCTGTTGTGATACCAAATATTGCTTTTGTTATAATTAACAATACATCTTCCCAAGCACTATCCCAATAATCTGCTAATTGTGATGCAATTTGACTCATAAAGTCTTTTTTAGATGTTACATCATATGTAAAGTCGTCTTCAACGAATTTATCTTTTCTTCCTATAACAACTACACCTTGTTTATATGTTGGTAATGTTTTTCCATTATCATACTTAGTTTTTCCATCATAGTTTACTGGTTTTCCTTTTAATCTTCCGACCATTGGAATTACTCCATAAACAGAACCTGTTTGTGATGAGAATAATTCTCTTATTTTGTTATTTCCTTGTAATATTCCTGATTTGATTAATAAATTCAATCTTTCTTGTGGTATTGTGTCATAATAAGCTCCGAAAGCTCTTTCATTAAAATATTTTTTGTTAAATACTCCTGTACTATTTAAATCTGCCATTTTTTATTCCTTCTTTCTTTTTTAATTTTTATATTTTGGTAGATTACATAGTTCTTCATAAGTCATTTCGCTTTCTGACTTTTGAGTTCCTTTATAATCTCCTGTTTGTGGTGGTTCTTCTTTTGAATACTCACTTATAATTTTTTCTTTTTCTTTTTTTAAGCTTTTTTCAAATATTTCTAGTTTTTTCGCGATACTCTCCGCTGTTTCTCTTTCAAAATCAATAGTTTTAATCAATTCTAAAGATATTCCTTTTTCTCCTGCTTGTTTTAAAGTTTCTGCTTCTAAATCTCTTGCACTTAGTTTCTTTTCTGCTTCAGTTGCTCTTTTTAAAGCTTCTTGCAACTGATAATCTTTCTTTTGATTTTCGTCCATTTGTGCAAGCTTTTCCGCTTCCTCTTTTTTTGTTCTGCTTTCCTCTTCCCAAGTACTTCTAGCAGTTTTTAAAGAATTAGTTACTTTTTTATCGTATTGACTTTGTAATTCCTTATCTTCTGCTAATATCTCGTCAAGAGTTTTCTTTTTTGTTTCTGTTACTTGTTCAGTCCCAGTATTTTCTGTTGTTACTTCTTCTGTCCCAACATCTTTCTTTTCTTCTTCCATTTTTACTCCTTGTCCCAATTTGTTCATTTAAGCCCAAATTGTTACTAAATATTTCATTTATTTTATTAAGCCTAACTATGATAAAACGGCACAAAAATAAGACGTACGTCTACGTCTTGAAATTTATAATTATAAAATTTTGATAACTTATTTAATTTTTTTTCATATTGTTTAATGTTTCTTCTACTTCATTTATAGAAACCACTCTATCAATTTCTAAATATGGCATTTTCTCTAAAATATGTACTAATTTTAATCTTGTAACAAATTTTAAAGGTTCATCATTTATAAATATCTTTGTTATACCATATTGGCTTTCTATTCGTATTTTATCTTCTCTAGAAAACTTGTATTTATCTGTTGATGTTAATATACCTTTTTCTACATTCATGCTTTCACCTTCTCTCTATAAAAATAACACCTACTATATCAGTAAGTGTTATTTCTTAAACTCTTTATTTAATTTTCTTATTTTTTCTTCATATTCTTCATGTATTTTTTTATATTTATCTTTGTTTGTATCTAAACCTACTGTTTCTATATTTTTAGTAATTTTATCAGTTTCTTTTTCAGCCCAATTAACAATTTCTTTAAACTTGATCTTATATTCCTTTTCAGTCATTTTTCCACCTTCTATATCCTATTCCATATTTTTCAGCTCTATTTATATTTAGTGCATGTATACCATCTTCATCAGTCATATTAAAGATATCCATTGTATCTATGTCATTTTTATTTCTGTTAAGCTCATATGTATATTTACAATCTTTTCCTCTTAATATCTTCAAATTGTATTTATTGAATAAATCTATATCTGATTCACTAAAAGAATATTCTGTTTCCTCTTTAGGATGATTATGTGTTATGTAAGATTCCTTTAACTTATCTTTTAAATCATAATCTGGCCATACACTATTATTACTTCCATAACATTGATATACTTCTCCATCTCTTGTTATTACTATTGCATTTTCTATATTATCATTTTGTATTATTTTTTCATATTTTTCTAAACAATTTATAACTTCTTCTTTGTTATTATAATTTATTTTTTCCAACATTGTTGGTTTCGGATGGTTTTGTAATGTGTTTAATTTTGAACTTGCAAGACCATTATACTGTATTTTTTCTCGTGTTTCAACTTTTGGCAAATAAATAATATAACTTCTACACCAATGGAATCCATCATTTATTGGAGGACAGTTTAACCCTGTTACTAATCCATAACATCGATATTTTTTTATTGTATTATTTGATTTACTATATCTTTCAAACTCATTCCAATCATGAATATAAAATTCTTGATTATTAAGACTTTTGCACATTTTTGTGGTTGCTTCATCTTCTATAGATATAAATTTACATTTAGCCTTTTTATCTAAGCTATATATACCTTCAATTTTAGCCTGATTATTTATTCCTATTAATGTTAAATCTATATCTCCAGATATTTTATCATTGTTTATATTAAGTCTAGAATTGCTCTGTCGTTTAATTAAATTCTGATATATGTCATTTGTTACATCTAACTCTTTTTGTTGTTGTAAATCGATTGTGGCTTGTCTAAATATCTGTTCTGCATTAAATCTTGTTATTGCTTCTATATAATCATTCCATACATAACCTTTTACATTTGGTTGTGCTAACAGATATAAAAATAAAGCCTTATCTAA
>JAGATI010000066.1 GCA_017621295.1 Clostridia bacterium
TGCTAAAGATAAGTTTTATACCACGCAGAAAACTTGGGAGACGTTAGCTAAATGCGTACCATCTGCGATTGGTTTTTAAAAATATATATCAAACACTTAACTAGGCTAGTATGTACTTTTAAATAAGCTGTATATAGTAACATTGATTTTAAATATTATAAAAATTTATAGTAAATGTATTGACAAAAAGGAAAGTAGGTATTAAAATACAAACATAGGTTTTATAGAACGGAGGTTTGCATAAATATGATTTCTACATTACATATAAAAAATATAGGTATAATTAATGATTTGACAGTAGATTTAAACAATGGGTTTAATGTTTTAACAGGAGAAACTGGTGCAGGAAAAACTTTAATAATAGATTCACTTCGGAATTATTTCAGGAGGCAGATTTTCAAAAGAAATGATAAGAAGAGGAGAAAATCATTCTTTTATAGAATTAAGTTTATATTTGCCTCAAAATGAGAAATCAATTGATGGTAATATTATTGTATCAAGAGAGATATATTCAAATGGAAAAAATTCATGCAAAATAAATGGAAGATTAGTAACTGTTAATGAATTAAAACAATTTATGAATGAAATTATTGATATTCATGGTCAAAATGATACTCAAAAAATAATGAATAAACAATCACATATATTATATTTAGACCATTTTATAGGAGATAATATATTAAATATAAAAAACGAATATAAAAGTTTATATTTATCATATAACAACATAAAAAAACAATTAAAAGAAAATTATGGAGATGAGAAAGAAAAACAAAGAAAAATAGATTTATTACAATATCAATTAAAAGAAATTGAAGATGCAAAATTAAAAGAAGGAGAAGAAGAAAAATTAGAAGCGCAAAGAAAAATAATGCTTAATAGTGAAAAAATTAGTAAAAATTTAGTAGAAGTCGATGCATATTTAAATGAAAATGCAGTAGATGCTATTAACATGTCTATAAAGTCTTTAGAGAAAATAGAAGAGTTTAATACAGAATATAAAGAAAAGCTATGTGAGCTTAAAAACATTTATTATGATATACAAGAAATAGCAAGAGATATAAGTTATTTTAAAGAGGAAAATATTTTTAATGAGTCAGATAGAAACGAAATAGAAGAAAGATTAGATTTAATATATTCATTAAAACGAAAATATGGAAATAGTGTTAAAGAGATAATAGAATATAAAATTCAAATAGAAAATGAGATATTTAGTATTGAAAATATGGAAGAAAACAATAAAAAGTTAAAACAAGAATTAAATAAAATAGAAGAAGAAATGAATTTGCTAAGTATAAAAATGAACAAAATAAGAACAGAAGAAGCTGATAAATTAAATATAAAAATTAATGAGCAATTAAAAGATTTAGAAATGAAAAATGCAAATTTTATTGTAAAAATAAAACAAACTAATGATTTTAATGAAAATGGAAAAGATGATGTAGAATTTATGATTTGTACTAATATAGGAGATGAAGAAAAGTCTTTAATAAAGATTGCATCAGGGGGAGAGGTATCAAGAATAATGCTTGCAATAAAAACAATTTTAGCAGATAGTGATAAAGTACCAGTAATGATTTTTGATGAAATTGATACAGGAATTAGCGGAAAGGCAGCAAAATCAGTAGCAGAAAAAATGAAGATTATATCTAAAAAACATCAAGTATTATGCATTACACACCAAGCAAATATTGCTGCAAAAGGCGATTATAATTATTATATTAGTAAAAATATAATAGGAGAAAATACAGTCACTAATATTAAATTACTAACAGAAGATGAAGTAATAAAAGAAATTGCAAGAATTTCTAGTGGAGATATAACTGGTGTTGCAATCGAACATGCAAAAGAGTTGAGAAGAGCAGTATAAAAAACTTTACAAATACCATAATTTGTTATATAATCGTTACATTAAAATAAGCGGGAAAGAGGTTTTTTTATGGAAAATAATCAAGAACAAGAATTAGATTTAAATCAACTAATGAAAGTAAGAAGAGATAAATTAGAAAGCTTAAAACAAGAAGGAAAAAATCCATATGAAATAACAAAATTTAATAGAACAAATACAGCAGGAGAAATTAAAGCAAATTATGAGAAATATGCAGAAAAAGATGTTACAGTAGCAGGAAGAATTATAGCAAAAAGAATAATGGGGAAAGCATCTTTTTGTACAATTCAAGACTGTGATGAAAGAATTCAAAGTTATGTAAGTATTAATGATTTAGGTGAAGAAAGTTATAAAGCTTTTAAAACATTTGATATTGGAGATATAATAGGAATAACAGGTTTTGTATTTAAAACAAGAACAGAAGAAATATCAGTACATGCAAAAGAAGTAACATTACTTTCAAAATCATTAAGACCATTACCAGAGAAATTCCATGGATTAAAAGATACAGATTTAAGATATAGACAAAGATATGTAGATTTAATTATGAATCCAGATGTAAAGAAAACATTTGAAGCTAGAGGAAAAATAATAAGCGAAATTAGAAAAATACTAGATGAAAAAGGATATTTAGAAGTAGATACACCAATATTAAATACAATATCAGGAGGAGCTACTGCAAAACCATTTATTACACATCATAATGCATTAGACTTAAGTATGTATTTAAGAATTGCAACAGAGTTAAACTTAAAAAGATTAATTGTAGGTGGATATGATAAAGTATATGAAATGGGAAGAATATTTAGAAATGAAGGTATGGATGTTAGACACAATCCAGAATTTACAACAATAGAATTATATGCTGCATATCAAGATTATAATGATATGATGGATATAACAGAAGAGATATTCACAAAATGTGCTATGAAGGTTCTTGGAACTACAAAAATTAATTATCAAGGACAAGATATAGATTTAACACCAGGATGGAAAAGAATTACAATGATAGATAGCATTAAAGAAGCATGTGGAGTAGACTTTAATGAAATTAATTCAGATGAAGAAGCAGTAGCTTTAGCAAAAGAGAGAGGATTACAAATTCCAGATGTAACAAAGGAAACAAGAGGAGATGTAATAAGTTTATTCTTTGATGAATATGTAGAAAAAACATTAATTCAGCCAACATTTATATATGATTATCCAGTAGAAATATCACCACTTGCAAAAAGAAGTCCAAAAGACACAAGATTAACAGAAAGATTTGAAGTATTTATTGGTGGAAGAGAATATGGAAATGCTTTCTCAGAATTAAACGATCCAATAGACCAATATGAAAGATTTAAAAAACAAGTTGAAGCTAGAAATGCAGGCGATGAAGAAGCTGGAATGATGGATGAAGACTTTGTTCAAGCATTAGAATATGGAATGCCTCCAACAGGTGGACTTGGAATTGGCGTAGATAGATTAATAATGTTATTAACAGATTCAGCATCAATTAGAGATGTGTTATTATTCCCAACAATGAAGCCACTTGGGTAACGATTAATAAATATTAATAGCGATTTAAAATGCAAAGTTATACAAAATTGATTAGTATAATATTAATGAGTTTTAATAAATTCAATTAGGTAGTATTAAAATAGCAGTTTTTGAACATTGAAAAGTACCTGAAACAATAACAACAAAGCAGGTTTTATTGGACCAGATGAAAAGTTTAATAAAACCTCTTAATAACATTTAGTATTGGATATACTATTTCAAGAGGGAAGATAAAAATTTTAAGTAATATTATTAAAGTTATATAAGATAAGAATATATTAGAATTTATAGTGAGGATTAAAGGATGAATAATATAAAAGTTAAATCAATTTATAAACATTTTAAAGGGGACTTATATTTAATAGAAGATATTGCAATACATAGTGAAACCAGAGAAAAATATGTAGTATATAGGGCTTTGTATGGAGATACAGGATTATATATAAGACCTTATGATATGTTTGCTTCAGAGGTTGACCACGAAAAATATCCAAATATAAAACAAAAATACAGATTCGAATTACAAAATATAAAAAGTGTTAAGGAAAATAAGTAATATTAACCTAAACATTAATGTGTATATAAATTTAATTTTAATAACAATTTATATTTATAATATATCATATAAGGTTCACAAAAAATCATTAAATTAATTAAAATCTAAGGTTTATAGGTAAATCCTTAAAAATCTAAATATTAATTTGGGGCGAGGTAAAATTTAATGTTCAGTTTTGATAAAAGATATTTATATATTTTTGTTGCTATTATGGTTGTATATAATTTAGGTGGATATATACAAAATCCATCTAAATTATTAAGTTTATTATTAGCTCTTCCAGCAGTTATAGTTGCAATGACATTTCATGAATTTGCACATGCATTTGCAGCAGATAAATTAGGAGACGAAACACCAAGAAATCAAGGAAGAGTTACACTGAATCCATTAAAACATATTGAACCTATTGGATTTGTTATACTTTTATTTGCTGGTTTTGGTTGGGGAAGACCAGTACAAATTAATCCAGTTAGATTTAAAAGGAATATTAGTATGTCAAAAGGAGAAGCAATTGTTTCTTTTGCAGGACCACTTATGAATTTAATATTAGCAGTAATCTTTTCTTTTGTATTAGGACTTATATTTAAATTTGATTTATTAGCCAATATATCTAGTATATATAGTAGTATAATAATAATTCTTTTATACCAAATGATATTTATGAATATAGGTTTAGGTGTTTTTAATTTAATACCTTTACCACCATTAGATGGTTCAAAAATATTAAGACATTTTATGCCTACTAATGCACAAATGTGGCTTGATAGAAATCAGCATATATTCTATATTATTTTTATAGCAATTTGGGTTTTAGGCTTTGCAGGAATAATTATCTCACCAATTATACAAATTATAGCAAAAGGAATAATGCTATTAGTATCAGGAACATTAGGAATAGATTTAATATTAATTTTAAAAATTTTAGGAATATATATATAAAGGATATTATGACCAAATAATAAAGTATGAAAATATTATACAAAAAGCATATATATCATATCAAAAATATATATTTAATAAGATATATATTTGATATAAAATAACATTAAGAGGAAAAAGGTTGAATAATATCCAAAACTTGTAATATTATTTATGCAAATTTGTGCCTTTCAGGGAAGGAATGAGACTTAATATGAAAGATATATTAATATTAGGAATTGAATCAAGCTGTGATGAAACTTCTTGTGCCATTGTAAAAAATGGTAGAGAAGTTCTTTCAAATGTAATAAATTCTCAAATAAAGATACATGAAAAATTTGGAGGAGTAGTACCAGAAATAGCATCTAGAAATCATGTAGAAGTAATTTCAAGCGTTGTAAAACAAGCTTTAAGAGAGGCAAATTTAACTTTTAATGATATAGATGCAGTTAGCTGTACATATGGACCTGGATTAGTAGGAGCTTTGTTAGTAGGAGTATCTTATGCAAAAGCTTTAAGTTATGCATTAAACAAACCATTAATAGGAACAAACCATATAGAAGGACATATTGCAG
Organism: Clostridia bacterium; assembly: GCA_017621295.1. The sequence continues at coordinate 5,480 of JAGATI010000066.1, forward strand.
CAAATTATATTACTCATCCAGAGTTAGAACCACCATGTCTATGTTTAGTAATATCAGGAGGACATACTCATTTAGTACATATAAAAAATTATAAAGAATTTGAAATATTAGGAAGAACAAAAGATGATGCTATAGGAGAGGCTTTTGATAAAGTTGCAAGAGTTATTGGACTTGGATATCCAGGAGGCCCAAAAATTGATAAATTAGCCAGAGAAGGAAATAATAATATAAAAATTCCTAAAACACATTTTGAAAATTTAGATTTTAGTTTTAGCGGAATAAAAACTGCAATAATTAATATGCATCATAAAAATCCGAATATAAATAAGGCTGATTTATGTGCAAGTTTTGAAGCAACTGTTACAGAAATTTTAATAGAAAATACTCTTAAAGCTGCAAGAAAACTTAATATTAACAAAATAGCATTAGCTGGTGGTGTATCTGCAAATAGTTATATAAGGCAACAGTTTATAAATTTAGAAAAAACAAATGGTATGAAAATATATTATCCAACACATATATTATGTACAGATAATGCAGCTATGATTGCATCTGCTGGTTATTATAATTATATTAATGGAAAAATATCAGATTTAGAATTAAATGCTATCCCAAATCTAAAAATAGGTGAATAACTAAATTTAATATTTAGAAAATGCAAATATTATGTAGAGAAATATAGGCATTTATATTGAAAGTTGTGTAATATTAAAAGCTATCTAAATAATAATTAAAACAAATGAATATAAAAATAATTATAAAAAATAAACATAAGCAAATAAATAAAAAATAATAAATAAAAAATATACTAATAATTAATAAATTTTATAACATAAACAAAATAATAATGAAAGGAAGTAATATGTCTATTTATGTAATAGCAGATTTGCATCTATCTTTTAAAGAAGAAAAACCAATGAATATATTTGGAGATAATTGGACAAAACATCCTGAAAAAATAAAGAAAAATTGGATAGAAAAAGTCAAACAAGATGATTTAGTAGTGTTACCAGGTGACTTTTCTTGGGCAATGCATTTAGAAGATACATATGAAGACTTTAAATATTTAAATGGTTTGCCAGGAAAAAAATTATTATTAAGAGGAAATCATGATTATTGGTGGACAACTCTAAAAAAGATGAGAGAGTTCTTAAAAGAAAATAATTTTTCTAATATTGATTTTATATATAATACATCATATATATATGATGATACTATTATCACAGGAACAAGAGGTTGGGCAATACTTGATTCAGATAATAGTAATAAAATGATAAAAAGAGAAAATGCTAGATTACGATTAGCAATAGAAGATGGAATAAAAAAATATGGAAATGATAAAGAAATTATTGTTTTTATGCATTATCCACCACTAATATGTAAAAATTTATTAGCAAATCCAAATCTAGATTTTTATAAAACACTAAGAGAATATAATATTAAGAAATGTTATTATGGACATTTACATGGTAATTCTCATAAAGATGCTGTAGAAGGAGAAGTAGAAGGAATAGAGTTTAATTTAATTAGTGCAGATTATTTACAATTTGATTTAAAGAAAATTAAATAATGTAAACATAAACTATTGCAAAATTTACAAATTGTGGTATAATAAGGAAGCTAGTTTTATTTAAATAGCAGGGAAAGGATGAAAATAATATGAGTATTAAAGTAGAAAAAACAGAAAAAAATAATGAGCTTAAATTAACATTTACAATTGAAGCAGCTAAATTTGATGAAGGAATGAAAAAAGTATATGCAAAAACAGCAAAATATTTTAACGTTCCAGGATTTAGAAAAGGTAAAGCACCAATGAATATTATAGAGAGACAATATGGTTCAGAAATATTTTATGAAGATACTTTCAATGAAATAGTTCCAGAAGTATATGATGAAGAATTAAAAGCAAATAATATAGAAGCTGTAAGTAGACCAGATATAGATGTTACACAAATAGGAAAAGGTCAAGACTTAATCTTCACAGCAGTTGTACAAATAAAACCAGAAGTAAAACTTGGTAAATATAAAGGTATACAATTAAAGAAAATTGAGTATAATGTAACTGATGAAGACATAGACCATGAAATTGGACATATGGCAGAAAAAAATTCAAGATTAGTTACTATAGAAGATAGACCAGTAGAAGAAAAAGATATAGCAGTAATAGATTTTGAAGGTTTTGTTGATGGAGTTGCTTTCGATGGTGGAAAAGCAGAAAATCATGAATTAGAGATTGGAAGTAACACATTTATTCCAGGATTTGAAGAACAAATAATTGGAATGAAAGCTGAAGAAGAAAAAGATATAAATGTTAAATTTCCAGAAGAATATTTCTCTAAAGACTTAGCTGGAAAAGATGCTGTATTTAAAATTAAATTACATGAAATTAAAAGAAAAGAATTACCTAAAATAGATGATGAGTTTGCAAAAGATGTTAGTGAATTTGATACTATCGAAGAGTTAAAAGCAAGCATTAAAGAAAAATTAGAAGAAGAAAATAAATCAAGAGCAAAATATGAAACAGAAGATGAAGCTATAAAAACAGTTTGTGATAGTGTAGAAGTAGAAATTCCATCAGGAATGATAGAAACAGAAATTGATAATATGGTAAAAGATGTAGAAGCAAGACTATCATATCAAGGACTAAAATTAGATCAATATTTACATATGATGAATAAAACAGAAGAAGATTTTAGAAAAGAATATGAAGAACAAGCTCAAAAATCTGTAAAATCAAGATTAGTATTAGAAGCTATAGTTAAGGATGCAAGTATTGAAATTGCTGAAGAAGAATTAAATGAA
>JAGATI010000067.1 GCA_017621295.1 Clostridia bacterium
AACTATCTGCAACTTTAAATGCAAAATCATATTTTTCTTGATCTATCGCACCACTTTTTAAAGCTGAAGATAAATCATTTCTATCTTCAAGATTAATATATGTACTAGACTTAGTTGCACATTCTTGATAAAATACTACATCTAAATATAAATCATCATAATATGGAACGCCATCTTCTACTGCATTTCCATCTGTTATATCAAAGTAATATTCTAAGATATTTAACTTATCATCTATATGTGCTCTAACATTATAATTTTCATGTAAAGGTGTATATTCTAATAATGTAAAATTTTTGTCAATCTTTTTTACTAATTCGCCATTTATATACATATAATAAGGCTCTGTTACCTCTCTAAATTCCTTTAATGTTACATATGCGTCTAATTCCTCAAGTTTTACAATAGTAATATCCAATTCCTTTGCTTCTCTTGTATATTTTTTTCTTACATCAACTTTTCTATTCATTTATTTCAAGCTCCTCCTTATCACGATTATAAAAATCATTTAAAAAATCAAGATTCTGTTCATCTAAAAATAATAATCCTTTTAGTGCCCTTTTGTAATCTCTCATTTCGTCATTGCTGATATTTCCAAATTTCCTTTTTCTCATAAAATTTAAAATATCTTCTACATTTTGTATAGTTTCTTCTAAATTTTCGTTTATTACTAGCCAATCATATTTTCTGGTCTTCAATACTCTTTGAATTTGCTTTATACCTCTTGATTGTCTAGTTTTTCCTCTATCTCCCCTTTGTCTTAATAATTGTTCTTCTGTTTTTGGTATTACATATATCATAACAGTTTCTGGAAATCTTTCTTTTATTTCTAATCCTCCACTCACTCCCATATCAATTAAAAAGTCCTTATTATCATTTTCCTCTAATTTATCTTCTAACAAAGGCATTCCATAATAGTCGCTCTCAATTTTTGAACAAGCCATTAATTTATTTGCATTTAATAATTCTAAATATTCCTTTGGAGAAATGAAATTATATTGTTCTCCATCTATTTCACCTGCTCTTGGACTTCTTGTAGTATATGTAGAAATCTGGCTTGCATTATTTCTATTTCTTAGTAGATTTTGAATTATAGTACTTTTTCCAGATCCACTTGGTCCTGATATAACTACTAGTAAATTATTCAATTTAACTTCCCTTCTTTTCCTGTATTTTATTGTGATATTAAGAACTCATCTTCTCGTTTTAATAATTCATCTGCTTTTATGTTCTTTTTGGATATATGTCTTAAGTAAGATACTTCTTCTTGCCAATAAGTTCCATCAAGTTTTATATAATGATCTTTTATTTGAAAATTACCTTTTAAATCTATTTTATCTAAAAATCCTTGAAATTGATTTGCTGTTATTTGATTATTACTTTCTTGTTTACATATACTAAAATTAGGACAATCTTTATCACAGAAACCTATCTTACTATTTCCAATACAAATTGGATAACTAACACATGTAGGATTACAATAATATATTCTTGCACTATGCCCATTATAATCTGGTCTTTTTAGTAAATAACTAATTCCACATGAAGTCTTCTTAAACATTGGATAATCTTTATTTTCCTTTTTAAATATATCTTTTATCCTCTTATAAGTTTCTGGTAATAAAACTTTATGGTCTGGATCATATTTATCTGGTATTCCTATATTAGCATTTTCTAATACAGCTTTCAAGTGTGTATTTAAGCGTATCCCTGATACTATACTACATTCACAATATTTAGTAACTATAGAAGAAACATGTTTAATTGTTTCTTCATCACTATTTAATCCTTCTATTACAGGTCTATAATAATTTACTAATTTTATATTTTTTAATTTAGATAAAATCTGCATTGTTTCAATTTGTCTTGTTTCATTTCTATTTTCTAATTTCTCAGATAATCCTGAAAAGGTATATAATATTATAATGTTTAAATTTATTTTAGAAAGTCTTTCAGCTCTTTCTTCAGTCATATATCCTTTAGTAATTATCATAATTGGATTTTTAACATTTTTTTGTTCCATAATTTCAAGTATCTTCATTGTGCTATCAAATACCTGAGCATTTAATAATGGATCTGTCTGATTATTAATTGATATTGGAACTTCGTTAGTATATAACCTAAAATTCAATAATTCCTCTACTAATTCTTCTTCATCTGAAATTTTCTTTACAGTACATCTATCCCCTAATCCACTTAATATACAATATTTACACCCTATAGTACACCCATCATATGATGATATAGATATTGATGATTTTAAATAATTTAACATTTTAAATTACACCCCTTTATACATTTTTTATTACGTAGTTTTGCTACATTTCAATTATATTTATTTATTATTTAAAATCAAATATCTATTTTTTATAGGTGCTATAAATACCATTTATATGTTTGTAAATTTTAACTTATTAATTAAGTTACTGTGTATGATAAATATTATATTTATTTTACTTGTTCCTCCAATTCTACTAGTTCCTCCTTTATAAATCTATCTGGTGCATATGTTACAAAATTTTTTATATAAGCAATTCCTATATCTATTTTAGGTAACTCAATATCAACTTTTACTTTTTTCATTCTATTTTTTTCTAATTTTTCTGCTACAGTATCTTCTATTAACCACCCTATCCCAATATTTCTTCTAATCATTTTTAATGTCATTTCAGTTGTAGAAATCTCCATAATAGGATTCAATTTAATATTATATTGTTCAAAAACCTCATTAATCTTTTGTCTTGTAGAAGCACTTTCATTTGGCAAAATCAAAGGTATTTCATTTATGTTCTCTTTTTTTATTACTTCATTTCCAAATTTGTCTACAAAATCTGCTTCTCCTACAAAAGCTGTATTTAATGATATTAGTTTTTTAGTTACTAACTCTAAGTTATTTTTGCATATTGGGAAACAATCTATTATAAAATCTAGTTGGTGTTTTTCTAGCATATATACCATATCAGTAGTTGATCTATTTTGTATGCAAAATTTAATATTGGGATATTTTTTATGAAACCTTTCAATTTTATTAGCTAAATATGATGTTCCTATATGTGTTGGAACTCCTATTCTAACATTACCTGAAATCATTTCTTTTGATTCTTTTATACTTTGTTCCCCTAGATATATATAATCATAAGCATTTTTTATATAATAGTATAAGTTTTCACCTTCAGGAGTTAATGTTACTCCTTTTGCATTTCTATAAAACAATTTAACATTCAATGCTTTTTCCAACTCTTTAACATTATAACTTATTGCAGGTTGAGAGATAAAAAGTTTCTCACTGGCTTTAGAAAAACTTTTACATTGTGTTACTGCATAAAATGTTTTATATAGATTTAAATCTACATTCTGATTAAAAATATTCATAATGGACTCCTTACTATTTTATATTTTAAATCTATCATATAACATAAAATTTATCAATAATAAAAAAGCAAACAGTTATTAAATAACTATTTGCTTTTTTATTATTGATTTTTGTAGTTATATTTTGTTACTACTTCTCCACTTACAATCAAGATTACTATTGTAAAAGTCCTTATTGCAATTGTTGTTTTACTTAAATCATTTCCTGTTCTAGGTAGAGTTTTAATTTTTAACTCTTTTTTATATGTAGTTGTAGTATGTTCGTCATTATCTTCTAACTCTGTTACATTTCCATTTACATCTGTATATTGTCCTGTTAATTTTGTTTTATTAGTCCATTCATCTGTTTCTTTTACATCTGAATCAATCCTTGTAAAAATAAATGGTGCTTCAGTAAATGTAAATCCACTTTTTACTGTTCCGAACTCGATTTTAAAATCTGTTATGTATTCATTTGATTCATCATTTAATCCTAATGATTCAAAATCTATACAATTATTAACTAATGTAGAATATTCTACACCATATTGTTTGTAATCGTTTTTGTTGGTTTTATAGTATACTTTAAAATTTAAGTCTTCATTCCAAGTTCCTGTATACAATTTAGTAATTTTTGTATATTTTGATGGTAGATGATCCCACCAAGTAAAGTTATCTAGTGATACATTTGATTTATTAATTAAATTTGGAAAATCATATCTTATAATATCATTTGGTTGTGCCTGATTTATTCCTGTTTTGCTAATATCTAATTCTAAATTTACTGCTGTATTATAAAATTCTAAGCTTACCTGTTTTCCATCATCTAAAATATCTATAATATTATCTTTTGAATCATTTAAGAATAAATCATGTGTTTTAATTTCTTTAAATAGGTATTTTCCATATGGTACTGTTACTTGAACATTACCTGTTTCGTCTGTTTTTACAGTATAATATTCTTTACCATCTATTACTATTTTTTCTCCTATATATTTATCAAATTTATCTTTTGCAAAATCTATTATATTTCCTTTTTCAGCTATTTTGTATAATACAAAATAAGTGTCTGGTATACCTTCATTTTTCTTTATACCATATTTTATAGAATCGTTATTTGCTTTTTTTATTATATTTATATCGTTTTCGATTACTTTGTCCGCAAAATTAATTTCGATCTTTTGATTTTGTGATACAACTTTAAATGTTGATATAACGTGGTCTAAAGTATACCCTTCTGGTGCTTTTGTTTCTTTTACAAAGTATGTTCCATATCTAAAGGTTAAGTTTTCTGAATAACCATTTTCTTTTGTCTTTGTATGGAATACTACTTTATCTTCTTTATCTAATTTATCATTTTTGTTTGTATCTTCGTAAATATCAAATTCTGCTCCTGCTAATGGTTTATGTGTATCTCTATCTTCTTTGTGAGGATTTACTTTTGTTGTTATAGGTTTATTTTCTATTTTTAAAGTTTCTTTTAATCCTTCTTTATATTCTCCATTTTTTAAGTATTTAGTGAAATCTAATACTTTCTCTATATCTTCATCATTATAAGCTATATTGTGCTTTGTTTCCTTTAAAATGTACTTTTCTTCCATTCTTAATACTTTTGATTTATCTTCAGTATTTGCAGATTTTGATATTGCTTTACCATTTTTATCTGTTATTATTTTATCAATCATTTTATCTTCTTTATCTATTTTGCCATTTTTGTTTATATCTTCATATATTGTAAATTCAACATCTGGAACCTTTATTGTTTTATCTTCAGAATCTGTCTTTATAACTTCTATTTGAATTGTCTTAGGACGATTTACTACATTATGATTGATTATTTTATTATATTCTACTTTAAAAGCTCTAACTGTAGTATCTAAAATATATGAATCTGGTGTTTTTATTTCAATATATAAATAGTTTCTATCTACTCTTAAATCTTTTGATGTCGCTGTTCCATCTTTTCCTGTTGTTAATGTATCTACTAATTTATCTATACTTTTTTCTATTTTTCCATTATTATTTACATCTTCGTAAACTTCAAAAACTGCACCTTCTATTGATTTTGTATTATTGTATTCATCAGTTTTTATAATTTTGCCATTTCCTTTTTTTGCTTTATTTTCAAATACAATTGTTGTTATTTGATTTTCTTTAAGCTCTATTATTTTTGGTGTGCTATCTAATATATATCCTGTTTGTGTTTCTGTTTCAATTAATATTAATTTTCTATAATCTCTTATAGTATATTTCTTTGTAGCAGTTTCCCCATTTTTATCCGTAATAAGAGTATCTACATATTCATTTCTTTCTGCAATTCCATTTTCATTTTTATCTACATATACATCAAATTTTACATTTGCAAGTTTTACTTCTTTGTCTTCCTCATCAATTTTTATTATCTTAATAGAACCTTTTTTTAATTCATTTTCTAATAAGATTTCTTTTGTTTTATCTTTAGATATTTCAAAATCAATATCATTTATTGAATAATACCATTCATTTGTAACAGTCTCACTCAAAGTATATTTACCTGTTCTTAAATTCTCTATAGTTAAATCGCCATTCCAATCTGTATAGAAAATATGTGCATTATCTTTGTTTTCTGTATATTCGAAAATATCTTTTTCTTTATTCCACTTTATATATTTTCCAAATTCGTGAGATTTGATAATAAATCCTATATGTCCTAAACCAACCTTATGGTTATCTTTATCAACTTTAAGTATATGAAGTTTTCCTTCATCATGATCATTCTTTATATTTATATTTTTTGCGGTATTATCTGTTAATGTAATACCAGTTGTAATTTCATTTTTTATATTGTAATTACTTGGAGCTTTAGTTTCTTTCAAAATATATTTCTTATTATAAACTAATAATTCTTTAGATATAGCTTCTCCATTACTGTTTGTAACTAAATGGTCTACTTTTTCGTCTTCACTATCAATTTTATTATTATTGTTATTATCTAAATAAACATCAAATTCTGCTCCTTGAAGTTTCGCATTTGTTATACTATCAGTTTTACTTATAGACAACTTTCCAACTTGTGGTGCATTATACATTGTTATTTCCTTTGTTTTAGCTGTATCTAATGCATATAACTTAACTGAACCTAGATTTTGTGAAACTCTATATCCATCAGGTGCTTTTGTCTCCTTAATTAAGTAAGCTCCTTGCTCTAAATCAGTAATAGTTGCTGTTCCATTTGAATCTGTTGTAATTCCTGTTTTTACTTTTGGCTCTCCTGAATCAATCTTTCCATTTAAGTTATTATCTTTATACATATCAAATACAGCTCCTTGTAATGGCTTTTGATTAGTTGAATCCTTCTTAAAAATCTTAACATCTTCAGTAATTAAATTATTAGTAGTATCTTTTGATAAGTATTGGAATGGATCTGTTAGAATAGCATACCTTTGCCATGATGAATTTTCTACTGGTATACCAGCATATAAAGGATATGTTTTAACCTTTACATCTTTAACAACTATCGTTCCTGTATAATCTTGTGAATTTGCATTTAATGGTATTTTTATTTTAATAGTTGTTCCTCTATGTGTTTCAATTGTTACTTGTGGTAATCCTGAAATCAACACATTATAACTATCTATTTGATGGTTATTGTCATCAGTTACTTTATATGTAATTACTGAATAATCCCCTTCTACTTTTGTAGCTTCTTTTTTTAAAACAATTTGTGCTATTTTATATGTATCATTTGTTCCAATAGCTTTTTCATAAATCTTTCTTCCTGCATCTATTATTTCTTTAGATCTTGCTTGTACTTCACTCCAGTCCATATTTTTTGTTTCAGATGTTACAATATCTACTATACAATATGCATCATCATATTTTTTATTTTCTACTAATGCATGAACTACACATTTTACTGCCTGATATAAATCATCATCATTTCTACACCCCCAAGCAGTCCAATTTGAAGTTCTTGTTGATGGATTATAATCTTTCATATATCCCCAATAAATTGCTCTCCATATTGCAGGATTGTCAAAATCTGTTACTTTAATGTTATAACCATCTCCTGCTCCTGTTCCTACACCAGACTTATCTGGATCAATACAAAATGCAGGATACCAAGCATCTCCATCATTATAATAAACTTTGAAAATCTCTTTCACTAAATGTTTACCATCTTCTCTAACAAGGTCCTTCATACCTACTAAGTCTAAAAGATTTCCAAAACTTTGTAAATAAGCATTGTCATCTACTTTTACGGCTCCTTGCACTTCTTTTGGTATTAAAAATGCAATAGATAACATTAAAATTATTAATACCAATGAAATAATTAATGTGCACATTTTAATACTTTTTAAAATTCCTTTCATTTATCTATCCTCCTTGTTTTTATAAATTTAAAAGAAGTTCCAAAAGAACTTCTTTTAAATTTTTTATATTAACATTATAATTAGATATTTTATTAAAAACAATGAAGTGATTTTGAACGATTTTTGAACTGTTATATAATATAAAATTGCCCATGTAGTAAATAGCGGGTTTGAAGTGAACTTTGTGAAATGTGAAAGAAAAGGAACAGCTACCTCATTTGAAGTATGCTGTCCTTTTCCTACTACTAAGCGATTACTGGATGTTGTGGCACTGGGAAATAGCACGTTCAGCCGCACCTTTTCCGTTATCCATGTTATACCCTCTTGTGCGAACAATGTTGCTTTCCAAGCTGATTTTCATAACACGTCCCGCAAGATAATCGAAGTCGGTAGTCTGCTTTAAAAGTTCACGAGCCTGCTCAATGGTCATAGGTTCAGGATTGTACTGAAGAAATCCCATTCCATGAGGATGTGAATTGTTATACAGAGCTGCCAAAACTTCTGCCTTATCTTTGTTAGAGATATCCACGACGCCGTCCTCGATGATAACTACGCCGAAATCCTCCTTGTTTTCATCAACAGGTGGCTGGGCTTTGCCAAATGTTTGAGTAAACAGTGTTCTGAATTCCTCTGCAAACTCTTTGCTTGCAATCTTGTCTACGATAAGAGGGAAGTAGCTCAGATAAATCGCAATCTGAAATTTTTCCTTTTTGAGGTCTTCAGGGAACGGCACCTTTTTGGCAAATCCGCAACGCTCTTTTTGGAGGTCATCCATAGCGCAGACAAGGAGCATCATCATTCCCATAGGAACAATCTGGTCATTTGTAACGTCTGCCAGATAGTCAGCGAAATCATGAAGTTCGTACGGTACGTTTGTTGCTATATTCCGCGCCTCACGAAGCTTGTTAGGCACATCCGTTAATAAAACCTCTCCATTGCTGTTTCTGTTGTTTTCTTTCATCATGATAAGACAATCCTTTCTGTAAATAAATTTTATTATTTTCACCTAGTGTTTTGAAAAACAATAGCTTAAAGCCGATGTCATATTAAAACACTATTATAATCATATTGTAACAAATTTCTACCAAAAAGTCAAATTTATGTAAATCGTTGTTCATCAATATTTTATTTATATTATTTGTATCAAAAAACCTATAACAATTATTAACACTAAAACAATTCCATCAATCAGTATTTTAATTTTTTTCTTCATATTCTCGCCTCTAATTAATTTATCCACTACTTGTATCTTTTCTATTTTGCCATGCACAATATATTTCATTTAAGATAATTAAAATTATAATAACAGGTATAGTCCTCCATAACACATATACAATATTTTCTTGAACATATCCAACTTTTTTCCCATTTTCCCTAATATATTTACTTATCTCATCATGGTCATCTGCTGTGTGTTCTTTAACGTCATCTTCTTTCTGATAGTAACAAAATAAATAAACATCTCCTTTTCCTTGTTTTAAATCTATCTTTTCCAAATTCTTTTCATCATCTACTTTTATTTTAGCCTTTGATAATAATGATAAAATTTCCTCTTGATTATCTGAATCTATTTTTAAAGTATAATCCGCAACTTTCAATGCCCAAAAAAAGAGTGTCACCATTATTATTATGTTTAAGACTAATAATACACTTAAATATAAAGTAATTTTATTTTTCATTTTCACCTTTTTTCCATTTACATATAATTTCTCTAATATATATAAATTTAATTAATTCTATAAATTCCATAATGATTTTATTATAACTTTTTATTCTAAGTCAATTATTTTATACAATTTTTTAAATCTTATCTTCCTTGATAGTTACTACTACGAAAACTAAATAACTTGCTTTCAAAAGAGCAAGTTATTTAGTTTTCATAGTAGTAACCCTTGATAGCCAGTATATTGTTTTCGACTGTTACAAAGGTTAAAATACTCCTATACACAATTATGAAAAATTTGAATACTAAATTCGTGACAAAAAATAGAGAAACTTTACTAATATAGTATTAAAGTTCCTCTATTATTTATTGATTTTATTATGAATTCTTTACATTATTATAATATTATTGATTAAGTTTTAATAAGTTATCATTTTGAGTATTATTTATTTGTTGTTCTGATGATTTATAATTTTCATATATATATTTATTAATAATATCCTCATTCCAAAATCTAATTACATTCATTTCCGTTAAATATTGAATTGTTTTCATCTTATTTGATGTTGAATACATAAAAGTTTCTGACATATATCTTGATATAATTAACTCTTTGAAATGATTTTCTTTTCCAGACAATAATTTAATATTACTATCTTTTTCTTCAAGCAAATTTATATAATTATCATATAAGTCTTTTCGCTTATATAATAATAAAGATTTTATATCATCAAAAAACCATTTATCTACTATTGATAAAGCATAATATGGCGTTATAGTACCGTCAAAAGGATTAACATATAAATGATTTAAAAAATCAATATCTATAATACAACCATGAATCACACCATTTCCACCAAAAGATTTAACTTCATTAGAGATGCATTTTAAAAGGTTATTATATTCTTTTACTGCACTATTCATTATTTCACTAAAATAGTACATTCTATTATAATAATGGTTGATGTCTTGTACTTCTAGATTCAATCTCTTTCCACCATTTAGTAAATATAATTTACCTGATTTATTTTTATATATATAACAATATATATTATTTCTTTTTAACATATATATACATCCATCTATTACATTAAATTGCATATGTCTTACATTAATACCTCTATTAAATAAAATATATTGTTCTCTAGTAATTGTATAGATGCCATCTAGATAATCTTTAAAATAATCAAATCTATCTTCTAACTCAAAACATTTCAAGCCTATACTTGTATTATAATAACCTATTTGGTTATCAGCATATACTGTTTTTTCATTATTGCAAAAATATTCATTTCTATGAGTATGTCCATTTATATAAATCCAGTTGCTATTATATTCTTGATATGTCCAATCATCTTTTGGATTGTGTGTTAGAACAATAACTTTATAGTTATTCAAAACTTTACTCACTCTTTCATATAGCTTAGTAAATTTATCTGTTTCTTTTTTATCATCTTCTATGTTATTTATTGTATTTCTATATAGTCCAATAGAAGCATTGTATTTTTGATTTAATCCACTAAACCCTAATCCACCTAAAATAATCAATCTACTTTGCTTACATATATTTATTAGTTCTTCATCAGAATAATTAATTATATCTTTTTCATTAATCTTGGTTCTTTCTGCCATAAAAGATCTTCCAGTTTCAAAAAGTAAATCATTTTGTAAAAATTCTATGTCTAACCTATTAAATAATTCTTTATATCTTTCAAATATTTCATCTACACTTTCTAATTGATTTTCTATATTCCATAACTCATGATTTCCTAAAATAACTATAAGATTTCCTCCCCATTTATTTCTTAATAAAGAATAAAATATTTTAGAGAATTTAAAGTTAGTCGAAATATCTCCTCCAATTAATAAGTAATCATTCCATCTTATATTCCCTACTGTATTTAGCATATTATCTATTAGTTCTTCAATATATTTACGTATTTCAAATTTTGTTGCATATTCTGGAAACTTTTTTAAAATCTTATGATATAAGTGAATATCACTAATATAATAAATTCTTTTACAATCATTATTAAAAGATTCTGTATTTTCCAATTCGTGTAAAATACTTTCTGGCTTAACTAAATCAATTTCCTCTTCATTATCATATTTTAATATTTCTTTTTTATCTTTCTCTATATTATCAAAATAATATTCATTATCATAAATATTTTGATTAACCAATATTTCACTGTTTATATAAGCTCCTTCAATATTAAAATCTTGCAAATTAATCCCTTTAAAATCATAATTATATAAATTTGCATTATTAAGATTTCCATCTAAATAATTATAAAACTCTATAAATTTATTAAACTCTCTTACATCATCAGTTTCATTATATGATTTTCTCTCTATTGTAATAAATTTCATACTTCCCTTATCATACTCTTTTTTTATAAATCTCCTAGAATTAACTTCCCTTTCTAATTTTATAATTAATTTTTCTTTATGCATTTTATTAGGAAAAGAATTAACTATCTCATCGATTTCATATTGTTTCAGCTCTTTATTTTTTTCATCTGTACTTATCTTGGTTAATATTCTTAAACACATATTCTTATTTTTCATTCTATTTGGAATAAATGTAAATGTCCTAATATCTTTTCCTAATAATTCTTCACATAGTTTGTCACTTTTTAATTTATCTGGAACAAATTGTAAAGCCATAGGATTGTTACTTAATGCTATCTCACATAATTCTTTAGTTCTTAATCTTTCTTCAATATACTTTATAGCTAATCCGTTTTTTGGTATAATTTTACTTATCAAATCTTTTGAAATATATTTTCTTGGAATATATTCTATAGCAAGTGGCTCTATCTCTACAATTTTATTATAGAATTTTTTACTTTTTAATTCTTCCGAAATATATTCTAATGCATATTGGTTTCTCTTTATTGCTTCTATACAAATTTCTTCAGTCTTCAAGTTTTCTGGAACATCTCTTAAATATATACCATTTGTTTGAATAGCTTCTAAACATATTTTATACGTTCTCACTTGTGGTGGAATACTTCTTAGTGATATAGAATTATTTCTTATATCACTTATGTATTTATCCTCATCTTCTAATATTTTAGTAACTTTACTCTCTAAATAATTATTGGAATTCATTTTATCTCTCCTTAAACGTATTTAAAATAAATTTTATTTTTAATGAATTATAGTTATTTTATAATATCATATTTACTCGAATTCTACCATACAGATTAACCATTTTAGATATATTTTAATAATAAAACATAACTACTTTTCCCAGTCTATTATTCCTATATCTCTATGTTTTAAAGCCCATTCTCTTCTCTCTTTCTTTGTTTGTGAT
>JAGATI010000010.1 GCA_017621295.1 Clostridia bacterium
AGAAAGGGCGAGAGACATGTCTACACTCATTCTCGAAACGTTGTCATAAATTATAAAATAAAACCAGTAAATTTAATTAAAAATTTACTGGTTTATATATTTAATTGTTTGTATCTGGTTTTACAAATTCAGAACGTGGAACTTCTTTGATTTCTGCTTTAAGATCAGGAGTTATCTCATATTCCTTCTTAGCTTCTTCAGCATCCTCTATTGTATCATATACACCAACAAATTCTCCTTGTATGTCACTTACAAGAAATACCATACGTTCTTTTACTCCGTTTGTAATGTCTTCCATGTATTCATATATAGTATATGTATTTATCCCATTATACATTCAATTTCATCATTGAATGTCTCTACAACATATTCTTTTGCTGCAGCTAACATAAGCGCATTTTCTGCTTCATTACAAACTAGATGCATTACACCATTCTCTAAGTTAAAGCTGCTATCTATACCGTAGTTTTCCTTGATATATGATTTTGCTTTATTTATGTTTGCTTGAAAGTCTGTAATTAATTCTACAAATTGTCTTTCATTATCAGTCATTTTAAAAGTTAAACAATAATATTTATTTGATATATATAGATTTTACATCATTTATTCAATTCATCTTCAATATTTTGTTCAATTGCCTTGACAATATTCTCACCATTAGCATATTTTTCTAAAATATATGATGCAATATCTTTTTTACTTACATCAAAATACTTTATCAACATATCAATTTCTGCTTTAGGAAAATCTTTCCATTCTAAAAATACTTTAACTTCTGGAAATTTGTCTAATTTAGAAAACACTTTGTCAATAGCATTTGTAGTATCATTCTTAATTATTATATCTACAGATGAATTTGCCGGCTTAATTAAAGTCTTATATTCTGGTTCAGGTATTGACTTTGTATTATCTTCAGGAATTATGTCATCTATTGGACTTTCCAATCCTTTAGTAAGAATATTGTAGTCTATATTGTTTGTTGTATCAATTGGCAACTTTGGCTTAGGTACATCAACTGGAAGCTTTGGCTTACTGGTACCTGATATCTTTGTTCCATCTAAATTGTACTCCTCATCAGACTGCTTATAGTAGTTGTTTGCAAACTCATTCATAGATATGTTGCCTTGATCAGTAATTACAATCATGTCATTTCCATCCATGACTGCATCCCTAACATGCAATACTGAAGGTCCTGAATATTCTTCTCTTGTCTTAATCCAAGTACCTGACATTTCTGCATTAAGTTCATATCCTGCAGCACTTGGATCCGGTGGTCCAAACTGTTGTAAGTTGTTATACATATTCTCTTTAATAAAATTGAGTATTTTTCTAAACAATGTCTTAAGTTTCATTATCTAAAACATAATTCAACCATAATATTAAAGATTAATATAGACAAATAATTAAGAATTTTCATTCAATATTTCAAGTTTTTCATCTTTTGTTTTAGCGTTAACATACTTTAACACTTCTTTACAAATATCATCTATATTGTCAGTATCCATGAAATACATATATGGATAATTGTCTATCCTATCCATTAAGAACTTAGTCTCTTTAAAATCTATAGAGTTCTTCTTATCAAACTTAGTGTCAATCCATACAATAAATATGTTGTTATTATTCAATAATTTATCTGATATAGTATTAAAATTGAGAGTATCTAACACTGTTATGTCAGTATTTATGAATTCATCTATTGTAACTCCATATGAAATCATATCAGAAGTATGTATATATAGCAATGAATTGTTCTTATAGTCAAGATTTATGCTTTCATTGTCATTGTAGTATATATGAAGATTGTTGTTTTCTCGCTTCATATCTTTATATTCAATGTTAGAAGTAAATCTATAAGCTATGCTAAATGATTCATCATATGAAGTCAATCTTTCAGCAATCTTCATCTTGTCAATTATTGAAGAACCTACTATGAGTATCTTTTCCATTTATTGTATAGTGAATATATATATTGATTATGATAATTTGTTTCTATTGAAAGAGATTGGAGCTAACCACATTAATATAATTGTAGCTCCAATCTCAAAATTTTAGTTTGTTATAGAATATTAGGGTTGATGTCAGCGTTATCAGCAACGCTGATATTCTTATGATCAATGTTTACAGAAACTATTGTCCTTCCTGTAACCTCATTATTGTTTATGTCATTATAATGTACAGGATAACTGTAAGACTTATTTGTATAGTCTTTATTGACAGGTACATTTATTCTGCCATTGTTGTCAAAATTCCAGTCATATGTATGTTGATCAACTATAGCATTGTATTTCATATTAGTGCTAAGTAAGTCACCATTTGCAAAATATGGAGCAGAATGTTGAGTTGTCAATTCTCTTACATTTATGCACTTATATGAGAGATATGCATATGTAGTATTTATGAACTGACCAAGATATGTGAAGTAACATGTATAAGTTGTCTCCTTTTCGTTTTTGTCAATAATGTCCTTTATAGCTTCTAGTCCAGCTTCATTATATCCTTCAAACTTACTTATCAACTTCTTATTGTATATGTCATAGTCTTCACTATCTATCTTACCATCACCATTCTCATCATATAATTCATTGTAGTTAGATCCTGTTATATATTCACCATATATGTTTGTCATCTTTGTAGAATCCCATCCTCTCTTTCCAGGAGTGTCATTGTTTATGGGATTTATAGTAGATTCAAACTTAGCTACAAACAAGTTTGGTGTATATGCATAAGTACCTACATAAGTCAAGTCTCTCTCTTCTGTAGAATAGTATATAGTTTCTGGCTTACCTGATGCATTTGTAAATAGATATGTGTCAGGTACATTCATCCATAGATATGTTCCATATATGTTCTTATAGTCTATTGGAATATATTGATCTTTAATAAGCCTATATGTATCTTTAAGGTTTCTTATAGGATCATAATATGTTACAGGTATGTGACAATAATAAGCATTACATACAGTATAAGATGTTCCTGTTCCTTGTTCAGGATCAGGTTTAATAGTCTTATCATATACTTTATTTTTAGAACTATTCAATGTTCCATTATATGTGAATAACTCTTCTTCATATATGTCAACTAAGCTCTTAGAAGCTATACCACTATATAGATGAGCAAGATATACAGGATTTCCAATTCCATTTGTTCCAACTTGTGTAAACTTAACTTGTGGATAGTATGTGGCATTAGACTGATTATAGTTTGCTATGCCATATTTGACTAATATGCCAGCTTTACTCATATCCGACATTCTTACATCTTCAGGATCATCAGACCAGCAAGTATAACTTATCTTATCAATACTATATGTTGAATATTTGCTCTTATTCTTATTGTTGAGATGTGTTGTATAGTTCAATGAATATGCATCTTTAAAATAAGTAAGACTACCTGTACGGTTTCCATTTTCATCAAACCACCAGTATGCAACATTTTCATCATATAATTGCTCTATATAGTCCCTGCCATTCAATATCTTATTTGTTCCATCTACATTCTTTATGTATTGATATGACAACTTCTTTCTATCTACGGGTGCAAAACATGTAGCAGTATTGAAATATCCAACTATTTCTGACCATTTGCAGTTTTGTATGAACTTACATGAATTAGATGAGCAAAGAGAACATCCTGGACATCGATATTCCATGTAATATGAAGTGGCATATGTAAATGAATATACATATCTTTCTTCATTATAGTCCATTTCTATTGCATATGAATTATTTGTATATGTTACTGCTATAGGATTGGTAGCTACAAATCTATAAGTATTGCATTCATACTCAGGATTTCCGTATATGTCTAATATGTCATTTCCATCTTTGTCTTTTTTCTTTATATAAGATATTTCACCATCAACTATATTGTACTTAGGAGTATTGTATGCAAACAATAGATTTTCATCACTTGCTAAATCAGTTGTAAGAAGCATATAGTATGTCCTGTTTGCTCTATTTTGTGCATACCTTGAAGCATATAAGTCAAATGTCTCATTATTATACGAATCTTTAGTTCTATCACTTGTATCTAAAGAGAATAAATGTTGAGCATCTCCATATATATATGAACCATCATCAATTTCAATAGAGCAATATTTGCTCAATAGCTGTGTAATGTTCATATAAGACAATGTCTGTACATAGCTTATGTCTGCATTAGGATTTCCATTTATGTATGCATTGCTCATATATCTACTATTGAAATATCTTGTTTGTGTATTCTTTGTTCTATTTAGATAAGACAATAGATAGTTGTTGTATGACAATGCTGCTAAATTGTTGTCTTTTCCAATATGAGAATTATATACTGTATAAGTACCATTAGCAGTCTTATAATAAGCATTATAAGTCACAACAATATTGTCAGGATTTACTCCCATATAGTATGCTATGTCTACTGGTTGAACTACAGTAGAAAATACATCTATATTTGTTCCTGTCCAAGGAATGTATGTTGATGTCTTCTTCCATATAGCTCTATTGGCTATAAAGTCTTTGTTAGCATTAGCATATCCATTTAATTCTATATTGTCTACATTGATGTCAAGCTCATTGTGTGTACCAAAATGATATGTTGATTCATATGTAGTCATAGTCTCAGTACCGAGATTGATGTTTCTATAAGATGTACCTATGACAAGAACATTCTTATTAGCAGTCTCATATGAAGTACCAAAATATGCATTGTAGATCATATAAGAGCTGTTTCCATTCTGTTCATGACCATCAAATGAAAGTACATTTACACGATTTATAGTATTTACATCTCTAAGCAATACTTCTTTAAGCTCAACAGTAGGATATTGATAAGAAGCAGAAGCATCATTTGGATCATACTTTCCATTGGGTATCCATTCATTTGGATATAATGAATAATGTATGACACCATCAACACCAGTATAAGAATTTACTGGAGCATGTACATTATTGTAGTCAGAATATGCTAATGTTCTATTGTTGTAAAATATTAGTTGACCATAAGATCCACTATAAGAATCATCATCAGACACCACATCTAATCTATGGAAGTCATAAGCTGAACCCTTCCATAGTCTCTTATCTGATTGCTTTATTGCTGACACATAACCAACATTGTTCTTTTCTATGGTATCATAGAAAGCAATCTCAAAGTTTAAGTCATTATTGTATATCTCATTTGATGTCTCATTGCCTACATTATCATCTTTAGGCTCCCCAAAAATAGATATGAAGTCATCTCTATCTTTATTTTGAACAACAGGATATATGAATGAATCTTTATCTATAGTGTTGTTCTTAAGTAATGTATTAAGCTTTTCAAATATTATCCATTTATGCTCATAGTTGCTTGGTTGATATTCGTTGTTGAGATAATATTTGATGTTGTTGTCAAGATTGTTTATATAGTTGGCATCTAAAGCAAATGGTGAGTTTGGCTTTTTTATGTATGTCCATTGATAAGCATTCTCTTCAACATTCTTCTCTAATGTCCATATAGTTGGAACTACACCAGTAGGACCAAGCTTATATAATAGAGAATCTTTATTGATTATATTGTATGATGTATAAGCATTACTGTAGTCTGCTTTATACAATAATGGATACCAATAAGAATATGTCAACTGGGCTTTATACAATACTTTGTCATAGTAGTATTGTCTGTTGCCATCTGCATCTATATATGTTCCTGCGTTAGTTGGATCATATAGATAGTCATCTCTATGTTCATCTGACCAACCATAGTCATATCTTCTATTTCTAAGCCAGTTTCTCTGATACATTGCACATTCATATGTATACTTATATGCAAAGTTCCATCCTTCAACCGGTAGATAATATGCAGTAGCATATGTAGATGATGGATATAGTTTAGACATAAGACCATCACCACTTTCAGTTGTAACAACATGGGGTTCTGTCTTTATAGTGAAGTCTTTTGGTACTTCTAATCCACCACTAACATCATCTAATCTTCCTATTAAATCATCATTGTATTGTACTTTGTTATATCTTATGAACTTAGCACTTGATGAATCATATGTAAAGTCATAATATTTTATCTTAGATTTATCAAATGAATATGTACTGTTATATATGCTTGGATATGTCTCACAATCAGGTGATAAGAAATTGACAATCAAAGCATTGCTTATCAATGCAAATTGATTGGGATTAAGATTGTTTATGACTTCATGTGATGGCATATATGCATTCATCTCATAATAGAATCCATCACCTAAGTTATTGTCTCTATTTAGAGAATCAATTCTTACAGGGTGTTGATCCCAAGACCACGACTGCAATATATCTTTATCTATTCCAGATATTATAGAATATGTAGAATTATTACTATATGTCAATATGATGTTTGGATTTCCTGCATCACTACCAAGAGCAAATATGTCTGTCTTCTCATCATTGATACACCAGTAGCCATCATCATTGACATAAGGAAGAACATATTGACATACAAATTCAATATTGTCTATGATATTTGACTTAACATCATTATTGATATATGTTATAGTAAATGCATATACACTAACTTTATTTTCTGAACTGTCAGCTATAATAGATTGTTCATGATTGTCTCCCATTATTCTTGGAAGCTTGTCAAATACATTACCTTCAAACTTAACAGTAAGATTCTTTATTGAATTATATATTACAGAACTGTCATTGTCATTACAATTATAGAATATAGTATAGTCAGATGGCATATATATGTTATATACATTCTGATTTTCTGTAATTGTAGATTCTTGTTCTATCCAGTCATTGAAAAGCTTCTTTATTAAAGATCCAAATATCTGTTTCTTAAGACTTATGTTAGTATCAGATACATTGTTTGATATATATAGAGCTTCATTGTATTTCTCTTTTATTGTATCAAACCAAGTAGTGGTGTCGGCAGCAAAATAGTTGACAATATCATTGATGTTTAGATATTGTTTACATTCATCTAACCATATAGTGTTGAATTGATCACTTACTTTCCAATATAGATTGTCAGAATTATTGTATGTAAGTGAATTTGGTATAGTATTTATGTTAGTGTCTATTATGTTGCCTTCACAATATCTTACTGACAATGTCCATCCAAAAAAGTCTGCACTATTTGTACTTGATGGTGCAAGTGCATTCTTTATATAAGAAGGAGTTATGAAAGTTCTATTAGTAGATTCTGTTATGGGACGTATGACATTAGCAATATAGCTTTCTAATGTATCATATCCTTCTATGTCAGTATGTGTTGCCTTATATATATCTAATACATATCCTCGCTTATTAGAATCAGAAACATCATTGAACCATAGATGCATCATTACTAATTCTTGCTTATCAGATGGCTTATCTACATATTCATTGCCCTTAAGTATTCTCAATCCTTCTAACAGAATACCATCTGTACTAATCTTATCACAAACATATTTATGTGCATTATATTCAGTAGAATTGACATCATTTGAAGATGAAGCCTCTAATCCAACTGCAGATGTTATATAATACTTATCACTCTTTATTATAAGAGATCCAGCTTCATATCTATCAACACCATTTATGGTAGAATTTGCAGAATTTACTCTAAAGTCCTCCTTCATGTCAACAATATTGTCAACATAGTCAATTGGTACTTGAGATCCAATATTCTTCAATATTCTTACATTATCATCACCATCAGCATATGTGCATAAATACATATTGATAGTCTCATCTGTATAATTGTAAGATATCTTTACAATTTGTGAAGAATCAAATTCTCCAAGATATTCATTGAATACATCACTTACAGGAAAAGAATTAGATGTTATTCCATCACCCTTTACACTAAGACGTTGTCCAAGATTAGCAAGTGACTGCTTAAGATATATATCTGTATATGTAGTAAGATATTCAGAATTGCTAATCTTATCTTGTAATGTATTGATATTGACAATTGCCATTCTATAATAAACTGAATATATATGTTAACGTATATAATTTCTGAGTATGATTATAGTTCAACCCTACAGACTTAGAATCATACTCTACTCTATACTTCTTATATAAAAATAAAATTTCATTACTATCAAATTTGACAGCCCTGCCAGCATTCATATATCCAGCAAATACTTTTATTGTGTATTCATTTGTTTGAAGATCTATAAGCTCATCATATAGATACTTTCCATCAAGACTTATCTTTATTGAAGGCTCTATATTTATGAATTTGCTTGCATTGAAATGCTTATATTCAAGCGGTGTATATTTGTAGTCTACATTATTGAAACTGCTAATTTCTTTCTCATTGTCAGATATAGTATATACATTATGTGGCATAAACATATTTGTCTGTATTGTCTTCTTATATAGTACAGTGTCTCCTATAGAATTAAACTTATGTGTATCTAGCAATGTCTTATCCACATTCTTAAGCTTAAGATAATAGTAATTATTGAGCATATTGCATTCAGTTATGTAAGGCACAATATTATGAGTATATCTATATAGATTTTGTTTAGTATACTTTATAGACTTATCTTTATACAGATTTATTTCAGTTGAGCCATTTGTATTGTCAACTAATTGTTGACTGTATATCATATTTATGTTGAATGCATTTGGCTTTACTATAGTGTTCAACTCATTTAGATTTCCAAGCAAATTTGTCTTTATGAATGGTGCAATGTTCTTAAATATTATATTGAAGTATTCTGGATTGTCAGTTATCTTAACACCATTTATATAGAATATATGCTTTATGTTGTTTATGTAGTCATATACTTCTTCTTTTATAGATTTTGATGACATTGTTGTTTGTGCATCTATTCTAAGAGAGTTAGATGTATTGTCTACATTCACTTCAATTACATAGAATCCATAGTTTGTATTAGTATTTGGATCTTTATATGTAGACATCTTAAGACTTGGATTGTAATTCAATGAATTGCAATTTACATTAATGTTTGAACTACAATATGAATATTCCTCGTAAGTCTTATCTATATTAAGTCTTTCACGTTCATCATCGGTTATGCTGACCATATACAGAGAATTGTTTGCATTATATCTATAATTCTTTCCAAAACGCCATCTTATTAGATGTTCTCTACTTCCATCATATTCAGGCCAAGCAAAATCAACTTCACTTATATTGTTCAATTGATAGTTTGCCCCTATAGCCTCATCTTGTTCTTCTCTTTCAAATACATTATAGAACAATGGTGTCAATGAACTGTCAGGTGAATGATAGTAGTTTGTGTATGAATTGTAGAAATCATTCCCTACATATCTCATATGAACATCATTAGTATTGTAGTTGTAATATTCATCAGCATGCTCAATTCTATATAGATATAAGTCTTTATAGTATTCTTCATTTTCACATCCTATGATGTCCCATAATGTCTTATTTACTCTAAAGAATATGTCTCTATATACAAGTTCAAACTTCTCTCCTGGACATCCTTTGAAATAGAATAAGCTATTATAGGCCATCTCTATATTAGCATAGAACTTCTTAAATGATAAGAACCATTCTTGATCAACTCTCTTTACAAACATATATCCAGCTTCTACTAATGGTATGTATTCATCTTTGACAGACAAACCATCATTAGTATGTACAAGAACTCTTCTCTTTATGAATATGTGTTCTTTCCAATTTAGATACCAGTCTTTATCTTGCTTCAGTTGCTCATCTTTAGACAATTCTCCATACCAGTAATATATGTGTTCTTTATTTAAGAACTTAGCATAAAATTCAGAATAGTCATTTGAATTAAATCTTACATCTATTATGTCACCATTTGTATTATGTTCATATGTTAATATCTCTGGAGCATTTGTATATTTAGTATATATAGTGTCATATGATGACTTATTTATGTCATATACAAAATCATATGTTATAGCATAATTATATGTATAAGCATCTAATGGAGAGGTATAGTATGTATAAGTCTTAAGTCCTGTATATTTTTTGAATATTGCATTTAGATTATATCTGTCGGCATATATTACATCTCTATCCTTTGATAATTGTGAATATGATATTTTTGAACCATAGAATCTTCCAGTATTGTCAAAGCATTCAACAAAAGAATTAGCAGAATATATTATGTCATTATGTGCTATTATTGGCTTGAACATATACTGTGTTTGATTTGCAACATATGACAACACTGCTGATGCTGCTATAGCCTGTACATTTTGACAAGACTTCCATAATTTATATGTCATATTTCCTGGCTCATATATCCATCCATAGTTGAATATGTCTTGTCTATGTCCATTGTCACAGAATGTCTTAAGATATGTAGCATCAAAGGGTTCATAAGCCATAGTATTTATATATGCAAACTTCATGAATGTTCTCCAATTGTAGAATGTGTTGCCATATAGAGAATGCACATATTCTGGCTTACCAGAGCTGAAATATGATGTTGAAAGCAATGTAACAGGATTTGTCCATGTTGTATAAGACAACTTCTTTACTCCATAGTTGTCAATATTACATACATTGAGATATGTACTTACATGTTCAAATTCATATGTGGTGCTTATATCTACTCCACCATATATGTTTTTAACACCTTCTATTGGCTTATAGTAATAGCTCATATATGAAGTGCCATCATTGTCAAACTTATGCTCATATGCTGTATATTCATATAGATTCAACATATAAGAATATCCATAAGAATACATATAATAACTCTTTAGATTTGCATCATATTCACCATCAAAGTATGACAAGTCATATGAACGTCCTATTGGAAGCAACTCATATGAGTTTATCATATAAGAAGAAGGATCATTTAGAACACCCATATAAGACATAGCATGTTCTTTTATTATACTTTCAAAACTAGAATCCCAATTGTCTCCATATGCAGTTACAAGCTCATTTCTATATAGATCAAAGAAATTGTCTCTTATATGTTCTATATATGAAGCTGTCTTATTATAGTCATAGTATTTGTTTAGTTCATAATAGTCAAGTCCATAGTCAGAAAAGTCTATATAATGTCCAGTATTTGTTTCTGAATATGTGAATATGTTAGAGAATGTTATAGCATCTCTATTTGCTCGTTGTTGACGTTCACCTATGTATTCTTCGTTGTTGTATAGATAGTTTTTATAATTGTATTTTGCATTGCTGCCTATACTCCAGTTTAATAATTGCAGATTAGACAATGCATTTGGATTTATGTTTGTCTTTGTTACTTGACGATCTAATGTATAGTCAGCAAACTTAAGCTCATATACTTCATTCTCTTTCATGAACTTCTTATTTATTTTGACAAACACACCAAATTTGTCAATCTTTTCAGGATCAACTAATTCAGAATATATGTTTGACAAATCATATAATATGCCATTATAGTACACACAATCATCTACAACATCTTTCCATAGACTAATATTGTTGAAAAGCTTTTCATCTATATCATCTATTACATTGAACCAGTTAAGACAATAATTGTCAAAAATGTTGACATATTTCTTTGATGAATTTGGATTATATATGTCATACCAGTACAAATTTGTTGACAATGGAAATATCAAATTATAATAGTATCTTTGCATGTCATCTCTTATAGGTAGTGCTAATCCATCCATAGAAGAGAAAGACACTGGATATTGTCCATACTTATAGTTGCTGTTTTGATTTTTAGAGAATGCAGGTGATATATTAGATATGTATGGATGTTCATCAGATGAATACTTAAGCTTCCATCTACAATAGTTAGCTGTAAGCTTATTAGAAAATTGATATTTTATGTAGCGAACATCATTCAGTGATGGAAATGACACATCCATTATGTTTGAAACATATCCGTTCATCCATTGCATTATGCCATTGCTAGTATTTAGCCTCAATACAGATTCTTTCCATAAGTCATAGTCTATATTGAAATCATACCATGGCAAAGGTATGTTGTTAGAGCTGACATAATATCCAGAAAACTCTATAACAGCATTTCTATATAATTTAAGTTCTGTCTTTGTCATAACGTCTCTAACATCAAGATAGAATGCTAATGGCATTACTTGTTTCATGGCTATCTTATTTCTCTTAAATCCAGAGCATATAGTAGCATCAAAGTTTTGTATAGTAGTCTGTATGTCATATAGATTGCTTATTCCATTGTCAATAGCTTTTACAAATCCGCCATTTATCAGATCAATTCCATAGTATGTTGCTTGTTTAGAATCAGGAAGCATAAAGCAAACATTAGAATCTATGTTGCTTGCATATTTAGTAAGATAATGATATAAGTAGTTAGTATTAGAAGTCTTTTTTCTTGTTATGTTGACAACTATTCTCTTCTTAACAGAATGTACATTAGTATGTATGTTTATGTCAAGATTAAAATATAGAGGTAAGTCATCTATAGATTCAAAATAGAATGGTGCAAAGAAAGCAAACTGCATACCATTCTTAACATAAGATATGCGTTTTGCTCCCATTTCAAAATCTGTATTTCTAAGATATTGATTAGAAGTCTTATCTATCTTAAGTATGTCTTCTGTATTGTATTTGAAGTAAGAATCAAAGAATATGTCATTATATATGTCATAGAACTTCCTTAAGTCATACTCCCAGCTTGATCCAAGAAGCTGAGCTTCTATCTTCTTTTGATATAGAGTAGATGACAAGGGAAGAAGCTTAGCATATCTTACATCTGTCTCATATACATTATTGTCAGTAACCTTATAGTTAAGTAAGTTACAAGCTAGCTTTACATTTCCAGACATAGTTGGAATTGTTCTAAGAAGTGGTTTAAGCATTTAATCTAACAACAAACTAATTATATAGTTAAAAATAAAGACCACCTTATATTCATATTGGTTAAATGTTAATTAATGTTAATAAGTTAAAATACTTTATATTTTTACTATATTTATATATATTATTAAATATATAAATTTTAAAATGACAAATAAAATGTTGAACAATAAGGTCTTTACATCAGTCTTTTCGTTCCGATCAAAAAGTTTTGATTGGTCAAAATGCTGTGTATTTAGAGATATTGCTTAACATTTATACTATATAATATAGCAGGAAACAATTTAACCTGATATTGAATTTGAGTTGCAAATGTTATAGCAAATTAATAATTCAATATCAGGTTGTTTTTGTATATATGTGCATTTCAAAAGAGTTTGAAATTTTCATATTATGAAACTATAATATATTAGAAATTGTTCCCATAGCTCAGTTGGTTAGAGCACCAAACTTTTAATTTGGGGGTCGAGGATTCGAGTTCCTCTGGGAACACAAGTTAAGTCTTCATAGCATAATTGGTAATGCAACTGACTCTTAATCAGTAGAGTGTGAGTTCGATCCTCACTGAAGACACCATATACATAAATAAGCTCCGTTAGTTCAGTGAATTAGAATGCATCACTACGGATGATGAGGTCGGGGGTTTGAATCCCTCACGGAGTACAAAAATTAAAATATATTGAAATTTATATAGATAATTTCTATATTTAATTTGTTACAAGTTCTTTGAAATTATGATAGACAAATAAATCATATATGATGCGTCCTTAGCTCAGTTGGTAGAGTGCTGGTCTCCAAAACCAGTTGTCGGAGGTTCGAGCCCTTCAGGACGTGCAAATTTTGAATGACAGTCATATTGGGAGATACTTCGAATTTATTAAAATTGACAAATCTGCTAAATTTGTGCCATTTTTCTCTCAATAAAATATTCTTCATTCATATATATTGGGTAGTTGTCAGATTGGCTTATGTCTTGGTCTGCAAAACCAAGTAGACTGGTTCGATTCCAGTACTACCCTCAACCATATATACAGGGCTATGGTTTAGCTGGTTTAAAGCACCTCCCTTACAAGGAGGGGATCGTTGGTTCGAATCCAACTAGCCCTACAAAATTGACAACAGTCATTATGGAGAGTTACTTCGATTTTTAGCTCATTAGGTTAGAGCATATGTCTATTAAACATGTGGTAGTTGGTTCGAATCCAGCAAAATCAATTTTATATTCACTCTCTATTGGTATTCTTTGTCAATTTATATATTTGGATCGGTGGTAGAGATGGTCAATACGGGGGACTGAAAATCCTCTCATGTCCGTTCGAATCGGACCTGATCCACATTCGTACATACTTTATACACATATATTAACAGTCAAATTGACAGTTACTTCGATTTATTCTGTAATTAGAATGTTGGTGAAACTCCAACAATGCATTTTGATTTGCATTTTGTGTTCGGTAATTGAACAAAAATTTAAGACTACTGTTGATTACAATTCTTTAATATATGATTTAAAAAATAAATTAAATTTAAAAATTTGAATACAATATTTATTGATAAAGAATATTTTATTAAAGTTTGTAATGAATCAAATACAAAACAAGATGCCTATTTAAAATTAGGTATGCATAGGAATACATTTCAAAAATATTGCGATTTATTTGATATAAAATTTAAAAGAAAACAAAATAAAAAAGTTTTATTACAAGATGTATTTGATGGAAAACGTAATTATCCCAATTCAAAATTAAATTATAGATTAATTAAAGAAGGATATAAAGAAAGAAAATGTGAAATTTGTGGAAATACACATTGGATGGGAAAACCAATAATGTTAGAATTACATCATGTTGATGGCAATCATACAAATAATAAATTAGAAAATTTACAATTATTATGTCCGAATTGTCATTCATTAACAGATAATTTTAAATCAAAGAATATTAAACATTATAATATAGAATTTGGAAACGTGGCAGAGTTGGTTTAATGCACAAATCTTGAAAATTTGCGGCCGCTAATACCGGTCCAGGGGTTCGAATCCCTTCGTTTCCGCTGTTCACTATCATAACTGATTTTTAATTGTTTATTGTTGAGCATCTTGAACTTTATGTTTGAGGTGCTCATTTGTTGTCTTATTATTTTAATATATATTGAAATTTAATCAAAAAATTTCTATATAAAAGAATATATATTAAATAACAACTAAAGGAGAAATTAGATATGAAAGCAATATTAGACATCATATTGATGCCATTCTATATATTTAGGGGATGGCTAATATATACAATAGTAGATTCAGGAACTATAATATACAATAAGAATACAAAAGATCAATATTATGTTATAGAAGATAGAATAGTACTTAAGAGAGGCAGCAAGATATTGACAACAATGAACTATTACAATACTGGTAAGTTGATGAGCATATTATTAATAGATAATGATTGAATATTTATGGCAATGTATTTGAATAAGCTTACACCAAAGCATAAAGTTGGTGACAGAGTATCATTTGAAATGAAAGATGGTACAATAGAGGGAAATATAGTTGTAGTTGATAAGGGAACATTTGAAGATCCCTATAATGTATACTATGACATTGAGGGTGAGGCACCAGGAACAAATCATGAGATATGGTGGTTTAAGCACATACCTGAGACTGATGTCACACTAATAAGAGAAATCTAAATATATATATGTAGTTAGAGAGGAGCAAATATGAGTAGATGTACATTAGTCAAATATGCAGAAGATTCTGAAGCTGTAGGTGGAATAAATGTGAGTTCTTATTATGATCTTGTAGATAAAATTGATGATAATGAGAAATGGATATCAAAATGCAAAGAAAAGCTTAAGATGTTAGCAAGTTGTACACCAAAGGACATGTTTCCTGAAAATAAGATTGGAGAGGACACTATGTTCCAGTTAAATAGAGAGTTTGATGAGACATGGGAATGTATAGAAGAAGCAAATGTCACATTGAATGCTCTATATAGAATAAGAACTCTTGTTGACATGCATAGAGAAAATGGTCTTGATGTTACAACATTAGACAATTGGAATAAAATAATAGTATTAGAATAATTAATATGAAATCGTTCAGTGGAAGAAACATTATAACAGATGAGATGGAGCGTCTAAAATACAATAAGCTTACAAATACTCCTATAAAAAACTTAACAGTAGCTGACTTACTCTTCTGCTACAATTCTGTCTGGGTTACATCATCAGTTAAGAAAGTAATAGAGGAAGAATTGAAGAAAGTTAGTGTTGCACAACATTAATGTTCTAGAATGAGTGTAGACATGTCTCTCGCCCTTTCTAAG
>JAGATI010000011.1 GCA_017621295.1 Clostridia bacterium
AGTGTAGACATGTCTCTCGCCCTTTCTAAGACACTTTCGTATTAAAGATGGTAAACTTAACAGCTAAAAGTAAAAGTGTCTTAGAAAGGACGAGAGACATGTCTACACTCATCTATATATTATTTATGAATTTTAGTATAGATTTGTGCAGATGAGCTTTCTGGAGTTTCATAATATCCCTTCTCAATATTGTCCATACCTGAATTGTTGATACTTAAGTCTTCAACAACCGGATTGACAGTTCCAAGTATTTCTCCAGTTCGTTCATCATATTTAGTATATGTTCTATTATGCTCATACATTGGTTGTATTGGATCTATATAGTATTTGTCTTCATCATATATAGTATCACCTCTTCCTATTTTAGTTGCATCATAATTGATGAATTGATAGTCAAAGTTAGAATATTTGAATGACATATTGAAAGTTTGACTTGATGCTATAGGTTGAGTATAGTCTAAGTCAAGCATATCCATTCCTTCTACTAGAGGATCCATAAGAACTATTTTAGAATATATTGATCCTTTATTAGACATAAGATCTATATTGAATGTATAGTCTAAGTCTTTATATTCAGTATCTCTTGTATATTGATATATGAAACTTTCAAATAATATGAAGTAATTTAGAAATCCAATAGTATGTCTAAATGTGACATTTATTGTTTTATCTAAAAGACCCTTTGGACTTGCAGGACTACGATAATTGTAGTCAGTTGCGGGATACATAAATTCATTTTCTTTAATTCTTGAAGGTATTCTCAAAGGTCCTTCACCTTTGCCAGGTTGTGTTTGTGCAACTGTGGCATTATTGAATCCAAGAACTTGTATCTTCTGTATAGTCTCATTTACAAAATCTATTGGCTTTGTATAGAAGCTATGCTTAGAAATAAGAATCTTAGTATACTTCTCATTTATTTCTTTAGGTATGAATTCATCAGGCAACATGAACCTGAACTTATCTTGTCTTCCTCTTAATGTAAACATATATGCTATACTATAGTTATTTCTATTATGTTGCAGTCTTTTGTTGGTATTGTCTGTCTACCTTCTCTATTCTCTTTATTTATTGTCTCTCTACCAAATATTGACACTATTTCTTCATAAGACAGTGGTTGTAAATTTACTTTACTGTTCTTATATAATATATTGTATTTCTTCATATTTTGCTCCTCTTATTATATAATATATTATGATGGTTTAGCATTTCCCTTTGCCTTGTTACCATCTAAATTATATTTGAATATCATTTCCTCAAATACAGATGCTACAGTAGATCTCAATTGAGAGCTTATGTTTTGATATGTATTCTTAGATTGTTGTGTCTTTATGCCATTAATGTTATATTGCTTAGCATTTGTCTGTTGCTGTTGTGGTGCAGGTAATGGCTTATCTTCTTTACTACGATCAACTATAGGCTCTTGTATTGATATTGGACTGCTTCCACCTGTAGAACCACCACTTGGAGGAGTACTTCTATCATTTACTCCACCTGTTCCTGTACCACCAGAATTGTTGCTAGAATCATCAAGACCAACTTTGACAAGAAGAGGATTCTTCATAGTGTTCTCTACTTCTTGTATAGCTTTTCTTACAAATTCATTACGTTCTTTCTGTATGCGTTCGGCCGTATTGAATGTGTCCTTAGTAGACTTAAGCTCTATTACTAACTTATCTAATACAGCAGAAAGCTTAACTGCTATAGCTTCAGTAAGTCCATCAAGATTTCCCATGTTTACTGCTAACTTATTTAAGCTTTCAGTAAGTCCAGTCAATGAATTGACTTTAGCTAAATCCACTGAATTTATCACTCTTGTAAACTCAGATACATCCTCAGTTTCAGTATGGAATTTGTCTAAGCTGTCTTGTGATATTTCAGACATTACTCTATTTATTCCTTGTAGTGCTTTAGAGAATATGTCTTGACCACTACCTTGTTCAAATAGAGAATCTTTTAGACTTTCAAACATAGAAGCTGAACCATTATTAAAGTCTATTAGTGACTTATATGCTTCAGCCATATTCATAATGCCAAGCTTATATTGCTTTGATATATTGGCAAAATTGTTTATGCCAACCATATTCTCAGATGACTTTATTATAGCATCTATAGAGCTTATAGTTCTAGTTGTCTGTATTATAGTATCACTGAACTTATTAAGTCTCACCATATTTTCAAAGTCTATCATAGCAAACTTATCATCATTGAACTGTGTAAGACCATTTATGAAATTATGTATAGTAGATGAGAAGTTCTTACTAGATCCAATATTTATTCTATTAGCACTTGCCAATATGTTTAAGCATCTGTCTATACATAATTGTATTTCAGATTCATGCTTACTAAAGTTTCCCATATTGTTGAACAGTTCGTCATCAAAATCAAGCTCTTTCATGAATTGCTTTATTGGCTTTATCAATCCATTTAATGAATATGTTGAAGACAATGCTAATGTATCAATATTCTTATTATATACATTATATATAGAAGATATAGATGATACAATACCTGTAACCTTTTGTAATGACTTTACTGTGTTGTCATCTATATTATTCAAATTATTTATTGATGAATCAAATGAATCAGATATAGTAGATACAGCAAACTTTAGACGGTTATCTGCATTTATTTTTGCAAATATCTTATCAGCATCTTCATTATATAGACCTGAACCTATCTTAGCAAACACCTTACCAAGAGTAGTATACATAGTCTGATATTCTACTAAAGATTCATTCATATCTTCTAATATGTCAGAATCAATGAACTTAATGTCCATAGGAGATTCAAGAACTATTGAAATGAGATCTTTAAGCTTATTTACGTTTTGTGTTGGATTATATATCTTATCTATAAGATCCCTATTTTGATCTGTAAGAACTTTAGATACAGAATTGAATGCTGTAGATATGCCATTATATATAGTACTGTATGCAACAACATTATTCTTAAGCTCATTTAGCTTATTGACATCAACTGTAGTATTTGCTTCATTTATAGCACTTGGCAATACACTAAGTACCTTTTCAAGCAATACTTGAACCCAACCTTTGTTTCCAGGGAAGTTAGTCCTGTAGAACATAGGTATAGTAGCTATGTTCTTTCCTTGTATCTTCATCTCAGTAATGGCATTTATAGATGATATTACTGTCTTAATAGTTTCAGATATAGACTTTGCTGCATCTTTCATTTCAGTAAGCATCTCTGCATCATCATCTAATGCTTTGCTTTCATGTTCACTATATACAGTTTCTACTGCTCCAAATATGCTATTGAATATTGCACTTATTCTCAATCCAGCTTTTATTATGTCAGCATTTGTAAGCATCACTTCTTTACCAGCAGCATTCTTATATCGCATACTGCTTATATCTATGATAGCTTTAGCTACATCACCAAGCATCTTACCCATACCTGATGTTGCTGCCATCATCTTACCAAACTTACTGTTTTCTGCTTTATTACTGAACCATGATGGATCTTCAAACCAGTCAGGATGCTTGTCAAATGTTCTTATTAGAGCATTTCCTATTGTAGTTATTGTTACTTCTACATATTGTGATGCTCTTCTAAAGTCACTCCATTTCATAGCTCTAAACTTACCTTCGAGCATATGACCATCTCTATCATATTCTTGTATTCTCATAGCAGCAAAGCTTTGTACTGACTTAGCAATTTCAGTTATCATCTTACCCATACCAGTACATGCTTTTATTACTTTAAAGAACTTAGAGTTTTCTCCACCTCTACCAAACCAGCTTGAATCATCAAACCAGTCCTGATGTCCTTCATATGTAGTCAATATAGATGTTCCGAGTGTTGATATTATCTCTGCTATGTTTTTTGCCGCAACATCAAAGTTAGATGGATCCCATTTTGTGAACTTTATTGGCTTACCATCTCTATCCCATTCTATTGGCATTGACAATGTAGCATAGTTTTTGACACCTTCTGCTATAGATGATATCATATTTCCCATGCCTGTACAAGCCTTTATCACCCTACCAAATGGTGTACTTTCACCAAAGCCAAGAATTCCACCACTAGCTTCAAACATCTCAGGATGATCTACATATGTCTTAGTTATAGCTTCACCCAATGTGACTAATATCTTATTGATATTATCTTTAGCAGATTCAAACATGTTGTAGTCAAAAGGCTTAAATGCTATTGGCTTACCATCTTTGTCCCATTTTGTGGCTATTGTGAGATTTGCATATTCCTTGACAGCAGATGATATGTCAGATATTAGACCACCAAGAGCACTGTAGGAATTTACTACCTTAGTGAACTTTGACTTAGCTCCGAATCCAAGAATTCCACCACTAGTCTCAAATAAGTCAGGTGAATTGTCATATGCAAATATTATAGCACCACCAAGTGTTGTAAGTATTGCTGTTATGTTGTCATTTACAGATTTAGTAAGATCATCTTTATTTACTTCTTTTCTACCAACTATCTTACCATTCTTATATATAGGGATTGTAAGATTTGCATAGTCACTCAATCCCTCTGATATGTCAGAAAGCATTCCACCAAGAGCAGAACATGATATTACTACCTTAGTGAACTTTGACTTAGCTCCGAATCCAAGAATTCCACCACTAGTCTCAAATAGATGTGGGGCTTTGTCATAAGTATCTATAATAGCATTACCCAATGTTGTTATTATTAGCTTCACATTGTCAGCAGCTTGTTGGAAGTCAGATTGCTTTAGATTTCTTCTACCTACCATCTTACCAGAAGCATCATACTTTGGTACTGTCATATATGCATAGTCTTGCACACCATCAGCTATCTTTGAAAGCATCCTACCAAGCCCTGTACATGCTCTTATAGTATCTCCAAATGGAGAATTTCCCCAGAAGTCAGTCTTAAATATGTTTGGATTCTCTTCATATGTCTCTATTACGGCCTTACCTAATGTAGTTATGATAGTCTTAGCGTTATTAGCAGCCATTGTAAAATCTTCAGGCTTCATTCTATCATATTTTACTATTTTAGTGCCTTCATATATGGGTATGCTTAATGTGGCAATCATTTGTGTTGTTCTAGCAACTTCACTTATAGTCTTAGCTAACTGTTGCATAGTACCGGCAGCCATGTTCAATGTAAGTGCAGTTATTGGATTTGCTAATGGCGCTAAAGCTAAAGATATTCCTAAGAAGTCTGTTATCATTTTAACAACAGAACTTGTATTGAAGTCTTTACTGTTCTTACAAGCAAGTATTATCTCATTCATTGATTCGGCAACCATCTTAAGTGCCTTACTTGCCATCCATACTATACCAACCAAGCCAGCTATTAGTACTTCACCTATTCCAACTGCAACATTTATTCCAGGACTTCCAAGTATGAATGCTACAGCAGCTAATGATCCCATGGCTATAACCAATGAACTCATACCATTTATTAGATTCAAAGGACCACCAAATGCATTCACTGCATCAGCAGCACAAGCAAACGCCTTACCAGCTAACCATACTATACCAGTAATACCAGCCATTATAATCAATCCTTTGAACACATTAGAGCCTATCTTCGACATTACATTCAGCACTCCTGACATCATAAGCATAAATATTGTAAGTATTCCACCAAATATCAATGCCTTGAGCATTTCATTTAATGTCATGACGGTACCAGCAATCATCAATATTATGCCTGATACTGCTATAATTACAGCAAGTCCTGTGGCTGTCATAAGACTGTTCTTTAATTCTTTAGCTCCAAGCTTATATGCAAATATAACTAATCCTATGAATGTTGCTAATATCAAACCAAATGCTATGACATTCTTAACCATTCCAGGAATGTACATGAACGCTGCACCAACTAACAATGTAACAGCAGATACTGCTATCAACTTTGCAAATTCTGCAGCATACTTCATAGAACGTTTTATGTCTTTAGATGCTATATTGTATGCACCAACAACAAGAAGTATAAATCCAGACAACAACAAACCAAATTTCATAGTTGCTATAGGCATACCACTTATCATCATGAATGCACCACCAATAATCAATATAACACCTGATGTTGCTACTAAGTAAAGAAAGTTGTCAGATGCAATCTTAGCATCTTTAATCATTTCACTTGCTTTCATATATCCATAGCTTACTATATATATGAAAGCTGACAATTCAACTGCAAATGCAAGTGCTCCTATGACAATCATAGGATTTTTTAATGTCAAATAAGCACCTGCCATTAATATCATACCAGATACAGCAATGACTGCAGCAAAATCTTCAATAACCTTCATTGATTCAGTTACGTCATTTGTTGCATTCTTAACAGTAGATATTGTTGTCCATATGAATGTGTTTAAAGCAACAGTAAAGAACAATATTCCTGCTATATTCTTAATAAGCCAATCACCCATTGCAGCACCAGCAATAAGTCCTAATGCACATATATATAAGAACACACCAAATTGCTCCATATCCTTAAATGCATTCTCTATACCCATAGTTGATATTCTCACAACAGTTAGTGTCATAAGCATAAATGATCCAAGAAGCACAGAGAATGCAATCATCTCTCCTATATGCTTAGCTACAAATATTCCAACTATAGAACTCAATATGCATACTCCAGTTATAGCAAGCATAAATTTAGCAAATTGTTTTATTTGCTTATCTGCAAGCTTAAGCTCTTTTATGTCTATTCCATTTATTGCTTCTATTACTTTAGCTGTTCTCTTTACAAATAACTTGACAAACATCAATCCTAAAGTTCCTGGGAGCACTGTAGCTAACAACAATGTAGAATATGCCGCTATCTTAGATATATTTTCAAACAATGTCTTAGCAGACAATATTTTTGCATTGTCTTTTTTAGTAAATTCAGGGAAGCTTACTATTGCTGCAAACAATCCATCAGATTTGTCACTTATAGAATTTAAGAAGTCTATATAAGCAGAAACACCTTGTTTTGCTATTGCTGACTTAATACTACTCATAGTAAACTTATCAATAAGTAATTCTAAGTCATCAATAACATTAAGACATTTCTTAATTTTTCTTCTATCTACTTTATTTAAGCTTTCTATAGCTTCATATAGTCTTGTAGAAATTCCTGACAATCCATACAATACAATTCTAATGTCATCTATAAATTCAACTGCAAATGTAGCAGATGGTCCCATATCAGCAATTTGTCTTATGATGTCATTTATGTTTACCATACTGACAGACATAATCATAAGACGATTTCTCATCTTCTTGTTATCCAGCCAAGCAAATTCATCAGATGTCAACTCAGCAAGAGGCTCAAGATTTTCTATTGCTTCTAATATTAAGTCAGAATCAAGCTCATTTATAGCCGTTATAAACTTAGACAAATTTTGAATACCAACAACATATTCTTTATTAAGCCAAGAAAAGTCAATATTTGACATCCATTGCAGCTTATTCAATATTTCTGCTGTATGTATTAAGTCATTCTCATCTATGTTGTTTATGCTCTTTATGTCTATACTACTAAGAGTATTTATGACTGTTGTCAACTCAGGCACGGATTTGTTCAATATCTTAAGCTTATTTAAGAAGTCTTTATCTATCCATGATACATCCAATGTACTTAGAGCATTTCCAACATTGGTCAGCTTATTTATAGAATCAATGAATTCATTGACATCAAAGTCGTATCCAAATATAGTGTTAGAATCTATATTTAGTTCTGTAAGTTTCTTCAATGCTTCTACACCTTTGTTGTCTAAGCCTTCAACTATGACTTTAATCTTAGCTGCAACATCATCATTAGATGAAGAAACTTTAGCATTCATAGTAGTATATATGCTTTCTATCAACTTATATAATTCACCTCCATTGTTTATAGACATAAGTTTTGCTTCTATAGATGCTCCATATGCATTTAGCATCATCTCCATATGTGGAAGCTTCTTTGTATCAAACAATGTAAGTCTAGAAAGTATCTTACTTAGATAGAATGTATTTGTTTGCTCAATTGATTTATGTATATTGTTAAACTGTTCAATTATCTTCTTAGTATTTTCAACAATATTTGTCTGTATGTTGTTTTTGCCAATATACTTCTTTAATTGTTGGAAAGTACTCTTTTCAGTAATTACATTATATCCAAGCACAGCTCCAGCAACAACCATCATAGATTCTCTAATTCCCTTTAATACATCTTCTATATCTGTTGTTCCTGTAACTATAGTGCTTCTAAACTTTTCATTTTGCTCTTGTTCATTCTTTACAGCACCAGGTGTTCTATTCTTGCTTCTATCAGCAGAATTTACAGCTATATTAGTCTTTTCAGAATTTACAATTATCTTTGATGATTTTGCCATGTATTGATATTATGCATATTATATTAGAGTTATATATAAAAATACATTTTTGATGAATTTATACAATAAAAGGCAGATTATATAATCTGCCTTAGTATATATTAGTATGTAATTTTCTTAGTT
Source organism: Clostridia bacterium (assembly GCA_017621295.1). The sequence continues at coordinate 8,447 of JAGATI010000011.1, forward strand.
TGTTATAAATACTGTATTGTCTGGATGATTTATGTTGTTGTATTCTCCTTTAGTACCAACCCATAAGTATGTTGGATTTGATGGACTGTTTACTCCACTTCCATTAGATGCGGTAGCTCTAAATACAACATCTTGTATAATAGTTTCAAGATATTTTACTCTCTTTACTAAATCTTCAAATTCTTGTTTGAAGACTAATCCATCTTTATTAAATCCTGTACCATCATCTATAGCATATAAAGTATGTTCATTTATCTTATTTACATTTCTAAGATTACTATAGTCTGCAGCTGTACCTCTCCATAACTTAGTTACAGGACCTTGATAAGACACTACTATTGGTTGAGAATTGACATATGAAATCTGATTGTTTCTCACTTCAAATACATTATGTCTTGTAGTTTCTGAACTGCCATCACCAACAGAAAATATTATATATGAACTATCTGCAACTTTTAAATTTTCTAATACACCATTGTCATCAATATATCTCATGTTGTTTCCGGTAATATTAAATATACCCGATGCATGTTCAGCACCACTAGATGTTATTGTTTCATATCCTTCTGCATGAGATGCTAAACCATTTGCTTGTACATTTACACCTTCAGCATGAGAACTTGGAGAACTTGCAATATTGTTATTGCCTTCTGCATGACTATAATTTCCTGCCGCTGTTGTATTATATCCTTCTGCATGAGATGATTGTCCATTTGCTTCTGTACTATTACCTTCTGCATGACTATAATTTCCTGTTGATGTTGTATCATAGCCTTCTGCATGAGAAGCTCTACCATTAGCGTTAGTTTGATTACCTTCTGCATGAGAAGCTTCAAGTTTAGCAGTTGTACGTAATCCTTCTGCATGTGAATAACTTCCAATAGCATAAGAATTATATCCCTCAACATGTGAAGAAGTTCCCATAGCGTAAGAATAATATCCCTCAGCATGTGAATGTGATCCATATGCATATGTATATTTGCCTTCAGTGTGTGAACTGTTTCCATATGCAATAGTATAATTGCCTTCAGCATGTGAACTGTTTCCATATGTAATATTATAAGTTCCTTCCGTATGAGATACTTCACCTATGGCATTTGTATATGATCCTTCAGCATGAGATATTCTTCCAATAGAATATGTATTAGAACCTTCAGCATGTCCATAATGTGCATCTTTAACAACATAAGTAACAAAGCCTTCAGTATGAGAATTTACACCTATAGCTCTTGTATTGAAGCCTTCTGCATGAGAAGAATTTCCCATTGCATAACTCATCTGACCTTCTGCATGACTATATGCCGCTAATGCCCCTGTATGCCATCCTTCAGCATGACTTGAATCTCCTAATGCATATGTATGATCATTTTCAGCATGACTGTATGTGCCATATGTTACTGAAGAACCACCTTCAACAACAGAATATCTTCCATATGCAACTGTATTTATTCCTGTTGATAAGCTACCTATTCCATATGCATGTGTACCAATACCAAATGATACTGTGTATGAACCAAATGCTACAGTATTTGTACCACCACTAAAAGATCCTACACCATTTGCTGTTGTATATACACCTTGAGAATGAGAAGCTATTCCAATAGCATATGTTTGTGATCCTTCTGCATGAGAATTTATTCCACTAGCATATGTATTATAGCCTTCAACATGCGAATTTTTTCCATAAGAATAAGAATTTTGACCTTCTGCATGAGAATTGTCACCATTTGCATATGTTGACAATCCTTCAGCATGTGAATTTACAGCTTTAGAATAAGTAGAATTTCCTTCTGCATGTGAATTTGTTCCTGTTGCATATGAGTTGAATCCTTGTGCAGTAGCATTTTCAGATCCTGTATAGGTGCTATGTCCAAATGAAGTTGCATTCTTTGCATTAGCTATAGTAGCTTCTCCAAATGCAGTTGAATTTTCTCCATGTGCATATGAATGTATTCCCCAAGTATGAGATTGTGCTCCATAGGAATATGTATCTAATCCTTCAGCATGAGAGTTTTCTCCAATAGAATATGACAATTTGCCTTCAACATGGGAATTTGCCCCTATAGCATAAGTATTCAATCCTTCAGCATGAGAGTTTGTTGCAAGATTTCCAGTATATGTATTGTAGCCTTCAGTATGGCTATATGTTCCATATGCTACAGTGAGTCCACCTTCAGTATGAGAAAATGTTGCATATGCAGATGTGTTTCCACCTTCAGCATGTGCACCTACGGCATCTATACTGTTATGAATGTCACCTTCAGTAAAGTCATGGTCATGAACTTTACCAGCAACATATGTATTGTAGCCTTCAGTATGAGAATATGCTGCATAAGCATATGTCTTATATCCTTGGGCTTCTGAAAAGTCACCTACAGCATAAGTCCCATATCCACCAGCATGTGAATATGATCCAAATGCATATGAAAGACCACCATCTGCTTTTGAATACCTTCCTCTAGCTATATTATTATCTAAATCATTGAATACCTCACCATAAGCAACTGTACCAGGGTATACATTACCAAATGGCATTCCTTCATGCCATATTGTTCTATGATTCATATCAAATATCAATGAATCATAATATGCAGCCATATAAGCAACTGGTATATAGCCGCTATATATCTCCTTGCCAGCTTTATCTTTAGCTATTTCGGGATGTATGTATGTATAAAAGAGTTTATTTGACATATTGTCTCTCTAACTGTGTTTCTCTATGTATATATTAAAAATAAAAGTCGGGGATTAGTTGTCCCCGACTTTACAAATATCATATAACATAATCTCACATACCAGGCAAATGATTCAAATCTCTCATTTGTGTTTCTTTTATAGGTTTTTCTATTGGTTGTATCAATGGTTTTTGATCATCCATGACTTTTGGTGGATTCACTGTTATGTCATCTTCAACATGATATGTCTTTTCTTTATATGAATCTGGATATAAGAAACTCAACATATATGTATTAAGTCTTGACATTTCATTGAATCCCTCATTTTCTGATGAATGATTTGCCATCAATGCTTCAATGTCTATCATAGAACGAGTATACATTGCTTTGAGAAGCTCATAGTCATCTTTAAATCTTTCAAAATGAGAAGCTATAGCAGTTATTGTACCTATTCTTGTCTCAACCCAATTATTTCGTATTATAGAACCAGTAGCTGCTCGATAATTTATTTCAGCAGTTGGCATTATAATTATCTTTTTAGCATTCCATACCCAAACAGGAATTGTTCTTACATCTTCAAATGTACGTTCATCACTGTATGTATATGATTCTACTATAGATCGTCTATAAATTTTTGACCAGACATTGAACTTTATCAGATTGTCTTTAAATAGACATAACTCAGCAAGATTTCTATTTGTTATAGCTATTTCTTTAGGTGCTACAGATGGAGTTTGTGATCCATTAGCTTGATTATAGATAATGCCATATTCAACTATGTCAGCATCTTTTGATGTTATGTCGTTATATGCTCTAAGAATGAAGTCTCTATGCATATAATAGTCATCAGCATCTAAAAACATGAAATAGTTTCCTGTTGCATTCTCTATACCAAACTTTCTAGCACCACCACAACCAAGATTATTTTCTGGTTCAACTTTCTTCCATTCAAACCAATCTTTAATTGGTGTATTAGCTATATAGTTGTCAATAATCTCTTCTGAATTGTCAGGTGACTTATCATTTACTAATATGTATTCAACAGTAAATCTCTTTGGATCTCCAATTTGAGAATATACTGAATTTATGGCATTTACTATAAACTCCTTAGCATTATAGTAAGTTGTTATTATACTAATCTTATCCATATTGTAATTATGCCATATTTTTGTTCAATATTATTACTGTTGATTCTGACACCCTTTCTGTAATGTAGAACTTATGCTTTCCATTAATATATGGGACAGCTGTTCCTGCTAATCTAGCATCCATACCAACATAAGGTTGACAAAATTCACCAACTTTACATTTACCATTATCCCTTACTATAACCTTTCCAGATAAGTTGACTTTAACCCATTCTTTACGTAATGATCTCTTTACATACTTTCTGTGTTTGTCATAATTTGGATTAGTAACTTTAATATAATGTTCCCATGGTTGTGTAGATATATAGCTGAATTCATTATGTTGATCATATTGTTTAATACCAACAGCTAATCGTTCCTTTTTAAGAAAATTGTCTCCATACTCATTATACATGAAAGCATCGTGCCAATATTCTGGATCATTAGATACACATAATGCACTAACTGTAGACACACCTACAAGCACACCATCATCTTGCCAATATGGTTCTATCTTTTCTGGCTCATTCTTACTAAATTGTACAAACAGACCGTATGTTGAATTTGGAATTGTTTGCCATTCAAACATTTCAGTATATCCGTTCTGTCTTACAAATTCATCTTCCATAAAGCTTATTAACGAGTATATTTTTGCTCTGCCAACTCTTTAGCCTTACCAGATGCTATAATTTCTTGTTTTGTCTTAATGAAAGACTTATTTTGTGAATATAGAATTCCCTCAAGAATTGGCTTTATTTCATACCATGATACTTTATGATCAAACTTAATAGTAGCAATAGGTGAAATCATAGCATTCTCATGTGCCTTCTCAATTCCTTGCTCTTTCTTAATTTTTGTATCATTGGGGTGTTGACGAGATATGCCAACAAGTGCAACATATTTTAAAATATTATCACTTGGTGTACACAACTTATACAAATCGGCAACTACACGTGTTGCGGTGTATGTTCCTGTTTTGATGTATGTACGACCGTTAATTGTAACTTCCGTAGCATATTCACGATCTTTTCCAAAATCTGTGTAAACAAAAGTGTTTACTAATTCCTTTGCTAGAAAATCCATCTTATATTACTTGTTTTAATTTGTGTTAAAATATTATGATTTAAATATAGTAATTCAATTTAGCATTTTTCAATCAACTTATTAAATTCATCAAATGTCATATTTAAATTTTCTTTTGTAATCATTTCAGCATCCATAGGATAGTTTCTTATTTCATCTATAGTCTCATCAAAAAGCTTTCTTGCCCGTTTGATATCTATATCTTTTGACTTAATTATAAATTGTAACAAATCATCTACCATATCTCACTGAATATATGATTATTTGATATTAAATATAGAAATATGTATCAGAATATTTCAATATAAAATGCTATTTTTAATATATATAAAAGTTAATTTTTAGCAATATCTCAATATGATTCTTATAGGAAAGAGTAATTATGACATGGCTGACTTATGGGTGCATGACTATAATGATGCGTATGGCGTGCATTTTGGTATTGATTCATCTATATGGAAAGATAAGCCAAATGGCAATCCATTTGTTGACGATCATAATACAGCACAATTTGCATATAAGGATTCAACAGGTCAATATATATCTAAGATAAATGGATATAAGTTTGAATATGACATAAATCCATTTATATATCCACATGAAGATAGAGGTGAGACATTTAATGAAGCAAAATTCAGATATGAAATGTCACCTTTCATTACACAAGGATTAGATGGTGATCATCAACACCCAATAATTGCAGTATTCTGGGGATCAAAATACATATGGCCAACAAGAAACATCAGGAATGCAGAAAATAAAGTAACTTATGTATTCCAAGACTATTCTAATGATGATAGAGGTACCATGACACCTTCTAATAGAAATAAGAGCATAAATAAAGAAGGTGGAAACTTTACTATATATCTTGATACTCATAATACTGTACGTCTATATAAGTGCAACTATTATTTTAAAGTTGAATCATCTGTAGGTAAGAGCTGGATTCATATTGAAAATGGAACACCAGCAAAAAATGCTCAGAACATATTGAACAATAAAGACAAAACTATAGTAAGGGATGGTAATCCTTATGAAGGTTGTGTATGGTGGGACTATTCTATAAATAACACTAATAATGAGCTAATAGGTGTTCAACTAAAAGAGAATGCAAATGCAGACAGCACACTTAAAGTTACAGTAGAGCCAAATAAGTCTGTATATCCAAGAACTGGAATAATTACATTATGTAATCAATACGATCAATATAAGGGAGTATATGTAGGTAAGACACAGGGAAATGGAACAGAAACTATAGTATATACTATAAATCAACCTGCAGATAACATAAGATTTACTGACTTCAAATTCTATAATAATGACAATACTTCAGCATCAATATATACTGGTTGTTATGGACCTATGATAAGTGTTGGTGGTAGAGGTTGGATATACTTTAAGATAACAGGAGATTCTACATTAGGTGCAAATAGAGTATTTGGTGAATTTCCTTGTCAAGATTCATCTAAGATAACAATAACAGATACTGCTAATATTGTAAGCATAGGAGAGCCAACATACAATCCAGGAACAGGAATATGGACAGCAAGTGTAGACTTTCCTTCTAATGCTAATTCAGGTTCATCAATATTCAATGGAAATGTTTCTGTTACAGCAAATCCACAAAAAGCATCTTATGAAGAAGGCTCAAAAATTCAGCTTATTGCTGGTGGAATAACAAGTTCAATTAGTGCAGGATCTGGCATAAGAACTGCATACATAAATGTAAGCATAAGTTCAAGCTTAACTGGAGATGATCCAAAATATGTTGGTACACCATCAGGTACAATATGTTATACACAAAATGGTAAGTCTGCTGGTAAGCCACAAACACCAACATATAAATATGAAGTTGTTGGAAATGCAAACAATTGGTTGTCAGTATCACAAACTGGCACCATAACATTTAAAGCAAACAATACTGGAGTTGAACGTTGTGCAACAATAAAAGTCACATGTAATGAAAACAGCAAATATACAACTATAACAGTATGTCAAGCAGCAACATCTTACAACTTTGGAGATGATGGTGCATACATAAAGTTCTATGAAGATGCTGCTGGTACTAAAGAGACAACTAACTATGGACCAGTTTCAGGAACAGAAGAATCAACACAGACAATATATTTTAAAGTATTTGGAAAGAATGGCAATGGAGATTTCAAAGAACTTGATGATGTATCTAAAATAACTTCTATATATTCTAATACATGCTATCCTCAGATAAGTTCTGACAACAATACTTTGAAATATAATGGAAGTACATTCAGTTGTGATGTTAAGTTCAATTCTAACAATGGTTCAACAAATAAGATTTCTGGTAATTTAGATGCTACTGCAACTATAGCAGAGTATAAAGCAGGATCTAAATCAAAGATATTTGTGAGTGGATTGCGAATAGACAATAGTGGCAACATATATCCAGAAGCAAAGACACATAAAGTAACAGTTCAGGTTGATGGTAAGCTAGAATCATCTTGTAACATAAGGCAAAATGCAGGAATCATATCTAGTGATAACATAACAACAATATCTTATTTATTCACTGTTGGTGGTGATTCATTAAGCTGGATAACAAGACCATACCCAACAAATGAACTTAGAGAATTAATATGGACAGAAAATACTAGTGATACAATAAGAGGTGGTTCAAGAGAAGATGTTTCTGTAACCATAACATGTGAGCAAGATCCAAGCTATTCTATAACTATATATCCTAAGCAATATTGTGACAACTCACAATTCTTTCCAGTGGAAGCTAAGATAACTGACATAGAATGGACAATACTAGAATTTTATGATTATTTGTTTGAAAATACAATTGTAGAAATACCAGTAAATTCAACAAATAAAATGCAATATAATTATCAAAATGAAAATGGTGGCTCTATTACTGAAACATTTAAGATAAAGGGTAAAGTGACATTTGATGATGGCACATTTTCAGAAGTATATTATGGAGCTTCATCTTCTATAGTTACACCTACTAGCTTATTAAATATTTCTGTTATTGAAAATACATCTGTTTCTGTAAGTACATCATCTATAAGTGGTTCAGGTGACTATACAGTAAACATAAACTATGGAGCTACGTCAAGTACAACAGAGCAACAAATTGCTACTATTAAGTTTACTGTTAAGTCAGGAACAAGCAATGGCATAACTTGGCCAACAACAACATTCAATGTTGATGGTAAAGATATTGTGATATATCAAGCTCCATATAGTGGAGGAACAACTACAGAGACAACATATTATGCATATTTAGATACTATAGAGTTGTCATTAACAAACAATATCAATGATTTCTATACATTCAATGGATCAACACCAGTAACATTCAACATACCTCAAGGGGCTATTATAGATAAAGTATATTTTAGAGTTAAGATAGCTGTTGAAGTGAGAGAAAATGGAACAACCGTTAAGACAGACTATCAATATATGACAAAGGATGCTTCTAATATAGTATCTGAAGATGAAATAAGAAACAATGCACACTTTACAACAATAGGAAAAGATCCAAGTTCTGAAACAATATATTATGCAAATGTAAATGGTACAGATTCTACATTTGACACAACATTCTCAATAAGAATACCTGCACACCAAATATCTTACAATGGAGAGCTTCTATATGATTCTATCAATGGTAAGAAATTTGAAAGTTGTGGTAGAATATATAGAACTGAAATAGTTGACAATAGTATAGATTGGAAAAACATAACATTCTATAAGTCAAGTGACTGTACAACTCCAATATCTAGATTAGATGTTGATGCAGATGCTTCTACATATGTCATATGGTTTAAGATAACAGGAGAAAATAAGAGTGGTGTGTCACAAACATATAATGGTAATGCTAGTGGAATATCTCTAAAAGAATTGTTAGAAGATGGCACTAATCTTACTGCGACATGTACAAAGGTGTCAGGAGCTACTGGTGTATATAAGTTAGAACGTTCTATACCAAATGTTACAACTGACAACAAATATTCAGATATAAGTTGTTCATCATGTGATGGTGATTTAAATGTCACAGGATTATTGGAAATATGGAAAAAAGCTACAGTTGTTGTACAATGTTCTCTAAATCTATATAGTCCAACAAGTACAGAATCTGGATTTGCATATAGTTCTAACATATATAATAAGCTTTATGGTGGCAGATATGGTGTAATATCTGACAATAGTATAGTAGCAACTACAAGTGATGTTTCTGGTAAGATATACATATATTCTACAGAAACACCAACAGTGAAGCAAGGAACAACTAATATTAGCATACAACAAGTATCTGGTAAAGACAACTACTATTCATTTGATTTAGAAGCAAACACTAGTAAGACAGGTTCTGCTATATATACTGTATCTAATGGATGTTCAACAGAATCAATAAAGATATCTATACCTGCAAAAAATGTTGTCATTACCTACAAGACAGTGTGGAAGAAATTAATATGGGGTCCTGATTTGACAGATACAAGTATATATGATGTAAGTAATGAAGTTAGCTATTTTGACAGTGTTGACAGAGACTTTAAGGTGAGATTTAGAGTTGTTGGAGAACGTACACAATATGCAGATGGTGTTGCTGTACAAGACAGCACAACTACTGTATATCTCAATGACATAAACTATATAGTAAGCAATATTGACATTCTTACTAATCATACACATTTGTTGAGTAAAGACATACATTTAGTAAGTGGGCAAAATTCAACATTCTATATAGAGGGTGCAAATTCAGGAAAAGTTCCAGCACATATAAGTCATACATCAGATACATCTAATATACAATGCTATATTATTATAAATATTGCTGGTGGAAATTCTTCTGATTTTGGCATATGGAGTACTGCAACTTCTACAAATTTGTCAAACTATACATTTACATATAATCAGCTTGGAAACACTTGGGATCCATATATAGAATATTAACTTAAACAATAAAATTTTACAAATATGAGCATATACGTTGGAGATAGAAAATATGACTTACATCATACTACACAAGGAGACAAAGTAAATAGATCTGTATTTGTCGGTTTTGACAAGGTTTGGCCATTATATGAATTTTCATTTTATGATGGTAGTATGCAAAAGGTTGAAGAAGGTGTGCCTGCTGTAGGAAAAGAATCATCTGTAACTATGAGAACTTGTGAAGATTCATGGTGGCATAAATTGAAATATGATGAGGTATATATATTTGATCAACAACAACATTATAATTGGTTAAGATATAATGCAACTAAACTACAATGTGATAACAATAAGTTTCACTGGCTTTCAGTAACTAGTGCAGGATCATCAGTAACACCAAATTCGGATACAATACAGACAATATCATTCTCTGACAATTATATGTCTTTCAACAATGGCACATGTTCTGAATCATCTGCTGATACAACTATGCATTATAAGATAGATAAGAATGAATGGTTCATTGAACGTTCAGGATCTATGTATGGAATACAATATGATGAATGGGGGCATTTATCAGAAACTATGAGTGATGGATATTGGCATGGATTTTCTCCATCTGACAATAACCCGACAATATTTGTAACTCAAAATGCAAATGAATGGGGATCAAATTCTCAACAGATAGAATTTTCATGTGATCCTACAATTACCGATGTAAATGGTGGAACAGTTACACTTAAATGGAAGATATATTCTAATTCAACATCAGGAACAACTATATATTATGGATCAAATATTGCATCTAACAACAAGAATGTTGATGGTGATGAGGAATATGCTGAAGGTAAGATGTGGATTATTGTAAGTAATCCAAACATAAAGTTGAACAATGATGTGCAAAGAAGCATAAAGTCAAATGGAGTAGTTGAATGGAAAATGACAGCTACCTGGTCTAACAATGGTGCACATGGTGATAATTGCTCACATGACATATCTTTTAGTGGATTGCCAAGTTCTGTAAGTTCAGAAGGTGAGACATTCACAGTAAGTGCTACATGTACACAGACATCTCAACCAAGAAAAAACGAGTTTACATTACGTATAGCAAATAAGAACAATTGGAGAGCAGATACAAGAACTTGTAGTTGTGAACAAAGAGGTGAGACAATATCTGTTTCTTGTTGTGTAAGTGACACAGGTAATTTTAGTCCATGTCAAACAAGTATCACTATAACTGTAGATAGCATTGAAGGTGATGTTCCAGATCCAGAATATACTCTATATACTGATAAGTCATCTGTAGGTGATGCTGAAGATGAATTCATCATAACATCATACTATACACAAGGTGGTGCATCTGGTGGTGGCGGAACTGTATGGGCACAATGTCCAGATGGTGGACCAACAGTATCTGCATCTTATTCACAAGATTCAGTATCTTCTTCAGGTGGATTCTTAAATTGTACAGTATCATGCAATGGAAATGAGAATATAACAACAGAATATATAGGTAATAATCAAATAAGAGTTAAGGTTCCTCCACATTCTGAACTTGGAGACAAAGATGCTATAATAACAGTTACACAAGACCAAAGTGGAAAAACTGTAACTGTATTGCATACAGCTGGAGCTGCTGTTGACATATCTTATCAATATATGGTCATAATAACAGAATCTGCAACTGGTGACATTGGTACATCTTCTGTATCATCTGCCAGTGATTCAACATCATTGACAATGTATGCAAGACTATATGAGAAATGTACAGCAGTAAGTGAGGGTGCAATAATACCTGACAAAAGCTACGACTATACTGCATTGACAGATACTGGTGGCACTTCATCTGGTGTGACATTACATGATTTGTCATTCTCATTTAGTGGTGGCAATGGTGTGGACGGTACTTCAAAATGGACGTCTGGTTCTGCTTCTGTAAGTAATAATGCTGTAGCATTGACAATATCTGGTTCCACAAACAATGAGACAAGTACAGGAACAAGTACAACTACTCTTAGAATGGAATCAGATCCTGTATCTACTATAGTTGCTTGTGATGCTAATGAACAAGCTTTCATATTTGATTTTTCAGTAACAAAGACAGAATCTAGTGGTGGATTTACTAGAACTGGAACATTCATTGCTTCTTATAGTTCAGCATCAGCAAACTGTAACTGGGAACAACTTTCATCAGTGTCAAGTTCTGTTGGGAGTTCTAGTGGTGTAGAAGGATTGACAAAATCTGACTTTACTTGTTTAGTGTCAGATTCTAATAATTTTGACTTTACATCTATCAGTGGTGGATCAGAAGGAAAATATATTGCAACAGTGAATACAAAGACTGCATTTAAAGCTGATAAGAACGGTAATAAGACTTATGGAGAAGAAAGAACAATGGAAGTTGCATCTGATTCAACTGCTTCTCCATATAATGTAGATGACAATTCTCTAATAACTGGACCAACATTCAAAGTTACAGTATATAGACCATTGATATATAATACTATTGGTAGTATTTCAAGTAGAAGTGTAAGTGCTTCAGTTGAATATTCTGGACAGACAATATCAACTACATCTAAGACACAAAATGTGTGTCCATTAGTAGATGGTACTGAAGAAGATCCAACAGCAAGCATATCTTGGTCAGCTTCTGAATCAAATGATACTCTATATTCAGGATATAATCCAACAACAGGAAATCAAACCACAGTTACAATAGCTTCAGCAAAAGCTACTACAGAAAAGACAATAACATTCACGGCTGCATTGACAAACAATGCTGAAATTAAGCAATCATTTGATGTCAAATGGCCCCCTGGTGGTGCACCTATAGAAGAATGGACATATAAAGTAATATCTAATGTATCAGTAAAGTCAGGTTGTGAGGATGTTAGCGGGATTAAGATTGTTGTCAAAGTAGACAATATAGAAAAGATAAATGTATCTGTAGGAACAATAAAGGGTGGTGAGAGCAATACAACATCAGAAGGTAGTGCAGTAACAAGCGCTGCATCTATAAATGCAACAATAATATTATATAGAGACAATACTACTGAGATTGATTCTTGGTCTTATACATTTACAAAAACTAACAATACATATACTGTAACTAAAGAAATATCCTGTACAAAACCAGAACCGTCTGAAATAGAAATTGGTGGTGTAGAAACAGGAAATTCTATATACATATGTCCTGGAATAAGCTATGACTTGTCATTTACAATAAAGGATACAAATGGTGCTTATGTTGATGCTACAAGTTCAGCTACTGTAACATCATCAGATGAAGCTATATTTACTGTAGGGACAAAGAGATATTCTGAAAATACAAACATTGTAAGTCTTACAAATGGAATAAACAATGGTACACAGATTGGTGGAAAGAGCTCTATTATAACTATAACAGTTGGTTCAGTATCTAAGTCAGTGACAATATATACCAAGGACACATATTCTACAATATTTAAAGAAGGAAGTAGAAGAGTAGACTATGAAATAAGTTCAGGAGAAAAATCAGGTACACTTGAATTTATAGTTCAAAGAAATGGTGTAGAGACATCAATATCTAGTTTACCATCAGGTATGGTGTTAGAAGCACAATACTCACCAACAACACCTGCAATATCAGGTGTAAGTGGTACTGTAACATCAAATACTATAAATTATAGTTTGATTGTACCTACAGTTGAAGGTAAGTCTGACATAAGTGTATTGATTAAGAAATCTGCTACTGAAAGTCTTGATCCATGTCAAATAATACTTATAGATAATGCACAAATATACTACAATAAGCCAAATGAACCAACACCAACACCAGAAGGTGGAATATTTGTTGGAGGATTTACGTTAAGTCAATGTTGTGACACTACTGTTGAAGTTGGATCAGTAAAGTGGTCAGATGATAAGAATCATTCAGATAAGATAACATTGTCTGTTACTGACAGCACAAATTGGGAACTTAGTTGCAGCTGGGATGAAACATCTAAGAAGAACATAATAAAGTCCACATGCAAATATAAGTGTTCTCCAGCAAGTAATGGAGGTAAGAGTACAATTGCAACTGCTAAGATAGGTTCTAATGAATATTCTGGTACTATATCATCATATGACATATGGGAATTAGAAAGTAAGAATTCAACATTAGATTCTGTAAATAAAAATGAAATGATATATACTGTTCAGGTTAAGAAGAATGGTTCAGCTGCTACATTAGATTCTGCAAACTATGGATCAGGAAATCCTACATTGACTGGATCATCCATACCTGGAGCAACAGGTCCAACAACAGAACATACAACCAATGGAGTATATAATGTAAAATATGTGTGTGGCACTAATGTAAACTGTAATATTGATGTTACTATAAGCTTAGGAAACATTCCATATGATTGTTGCAATTCATCAAGTGTTTCTTATAAGGTTACTACTAACAGATATGAATGTGGTGCAATTGAAAGTGTTACAAAATAAAATATGGGATGCTAAATATTTAGCATCCCATTTCTGAATCAAAATCTATATACATTTGTTGTCACCATTCAAATATGTGGTATGACAAGCTTACACCAATTACTGCAGACAATTTATTGTTTGTTGGATCATATCCAGCAGTAAATGCTGGACCAATTCCCCAGTGTTTTTGTCTTTGTTGCTTTGGTATTGTCAATCCAGTTATATTATTGTATTTTACATAAGGATTGGATGATGACAACCAGACTTGATTGTCTTTCAAAACCATTGTATAGTCAAAATATACTTCATCTTTGGTTATGCTTAGGTTTAGAGAATCTTTACTTGTATGAATAGTACCTGACAAAACCCTATATGGATTTTCAAAATTGAATTTAGCAACAGAATCTTTGACTATGAGTGTAGTATCATGGAGTTCATTGACAATAGTGTTTTCAACACTGATTACTTGGTCAGGCTTATTTCCAATACTCATAGCTTTAATCTTTTCATACAAATCGGAATTTATCTTTTTCAAATCCTCATATTTGCCTTCAACTATAACCTTACTAGCAACTAGCTCATTATTCTTATCTATATAAGTGTGAATTGAATCAGTAAATGCTTCTATATTATTATGATTCATTTCTCTATAACTAGAACATTTGCTTACTGATTTGCATAATGCAATTGCTAAGCATATTATGACTAAACAGTAGATTATGTCTTTTCTATAAAGAACAAATTTCTGTTTGAAGACGCTTAATGTCTGTTTTAGCCAAGATTTGATTATAGACATTCTTTAATTCAGTTTCGTAATTTTTGTTGGCAGAATATCTGTAGCGACCACGTAATGTCACATAGTTATGCAACAAATGTTGTTCAGTCTTATGTTGTCCAAGATATTTTG
This sequence comes from Clostridia bacterium, assembly GCA_017621295.1. The sequence goes on from JAGATI010000011.1 coordinate 23,614, forward strand.
ACTGTACAAGATTAACATAGTCATCTATGCATTTCTTATAAGAAGAATATCTTCTACTGACACCAAATACAGACTTTCGTGTCTTTCCACTACCATATTTACCAAAAGTAGTTTCTTTTTGTGCTTGAGCTAACATAAAGCATAAGTCAAATTCATTATCTAATGCTGTATCTAACATATGTTTAGATAGCTTTGAAGCCATACAGGGTGAATACTTATATATGTAAGTATGGACCTCTATCATCAATTTATCATATAGTGAGTCCCTTTTTGCTTCTATAGTATCTATCTCATATGCATTCAATACAGAATATTCAGATATGTATGAATTGTCAAATATCTTTGCATCTCTATATAGATAGTATTTAGAATCAAACTTGGCAGTTGAATAAGGAACTACTATAGTTTCTGCCTTGACTTGATTTTGTTCATCTTGAATACTGCATATTGAAACAACAAACAATATTGCAATATAAAAAATAAAAGTACATGATAAAAACTTTCTCAATTTCATTGTTTTCCTTTGATTTGAATTCCGCATCTCGTAGACACGAAATTGATATATTTTTTATCCTGTTGCTTATATAGTTAATAATATATTTTTACTTTATTTTGAAATGTATCAATCCGCTTTTCTATTTTTATATATATAAATTTAATATAGAAAAGAATATCAGAAAATTCAATGTCAGTTGAAGCTAAATCAAAAAGAAAGCACAACATAAAGCACATAAAGCCACAAAAGAACAGCAGATATGAACAAGGATATATCAACCCATCTTCATGTAAGAAATTGTTTGAAGCTGTTAGAAAAGAACCAATAATATATAGAAGTGGTTTAGAATTGAAGTATATACATTTCTTTGAACAATGTCCTGGAATTAGAAAATGGGCATCTGAACCATTTAATATAGAATATTTCAGTAGGTTGGACAATTCTATGAAGAACTATTATCCTGACTTTATATTAGAAAAGACAAATGGTGATGTGTTGTTAGTAGAAATAAAGCCTGATGATCAGACACATAAGCCATCTTCTATATCTAACAATTGGGCTAAAGAATCTTGGATTCGCAATACTGACAAATGGTCAGCAGCAAAAGAATTTGCTGAAAAGAGAGGTATGAAATTCATCATACTTACAGAAAAATTTCTTAATTAGAATAAATGATTAAGTCATCTGAAGAAGCAACCGTTGTAGGTCAATCAACACCAGGTACAGTGAAGAATGCTGAACTGTTAGCTAAACACATATATACAGAAGATGAGATAGACCGCTTTAGAATGGACATAGCTATTAACAACCATCCATTAGCTAGAAAGCCAACAATAATGCGGTCAAAACTTGCATATAAAGAAATACTTAAAAATACTAAGCCAACAAAGAAATATTTGTTGCCAGGTCAAATATGCATATTTCACTATCTAGAACCTAAGTATAAAGAGGAGTTAGAATATTATGACAGAACACCTCTTGTATTGTTTTTTGGCATAACAAGAACAAAAGAAGGAAATATTAGAGAGATAGGGATAAATTTGCATTATTACCCACCATTTGCTAGAGGTAAGATACTCAATACTGTATATGAAGTGTTTAAGTCTTACTTTACTAAAAACTTCAATGAACCAAGCAAGAAGCCAAATATGTTCATATCATATAAGGCATTGAAGCATTTGCTTAAGCATCATACTAAATTAGCATTTGGCATTAAGATGTACATACCTGTATTAAGACAAGAAACATATATGATACCAACTAGACTTCTTGGTACAGCATACTATACAGAAGGTAATTTCAGTAAAGCAACACTTGCACAAGTGAGAAAATTTTGGAGACAATTTAGACCATGACAGATGAATATATAAGAAATAAGATAATAAATTCAACAGGAAAGTTGAAATCAAATATCGTTAAGTTTCTTAGTAATGAAGAAATAGAATATATAAACAATAGATTTGAAGATAGTGATTCATTTAAAGAAAGTGCAGTAAGAATATGCTATAATATTATAGATAAGCCAAAATGTACTATATGTGGAAAGCCTGTGCAATATATTAAGAGCAACAAATTTAGAGATACATGTTCAAATAGGAAATGTATAGTAGAAAATGCACACAATCATAGAGTAGCTACATGTAGAATTAAATATGGGTGTGACTATACAACACAAAGTAAAGAAATGAAAGATAAGTCTAAAGCTACAAAACAAGATAGATATGGAAATTGCTATTGGTCAAATCCACAAAAAACTAAAGATACATGGAACAATAAGACAAAAGAAGAATTAGAAATCATACATAATAAGACAGTAGATACATGTATGAAAAAATATGGAGTTCCAAATGGGGGTGGATCTGATATAGCTATAGAAAAGATAAAGAATTCAATGTTGGTACATTATGGAGTTGAAAGTATATTTATGTCGAAAGAAGAAAGAGAAAAATGGAAAAAGATATGTTTAGATAAATATGGAAAAGAATATTATCAGTCAACTGATGAATTTAAAGATAGAATAAAAGCAAACAAGGAAGCTTCTATTAAGAAAAGAAAAGAAACTCTTAAGAATACATATGGTGATGAGACATACAACAACCAAGAACAAAGAATTAAGACAATAACAAAAAAGTATGGATCACCAAATTACTATAATGTTGATAAGAGAAATGAGACAATGAAAGCTAACAATTCTTATGGTAAGTCAAAAGAAGAAGACAAACTATATGAATTGCTTAAAAAAATATATCCTGACATATTAAGACAATATACATCAGACAAATATCCATTTGTATGTGACTTCTATATACCAAGTAAAGACTTATATATAGAATATCAAGGATCACAATATCATAGGAATAGGGCATTTACAGATTCTGAACAAGATATGATAGAGTTGAAAGAATTGAAATATAAAGCAGAACATAGTAATAGACATAAAGAAAATAAGAAGTCACAATATGACAATATGATATATGTATGGACAGACTTAGATGTCAGAAAGAGAAATATAGCTAAAGAAAACAATCTAAACTATATTGAAATATGGAATATAGATGAATATAAAAACATAATATAACTTACATATAATGAATAATAGAATAGCAGTAGTAGTTCCAATATATAGAGAACATTTAGATCCGATATCTAAGCATTCTATAAAGACTTTGCTTAACGTATTGAAAAAAGACAGACAAGTATTCTTCTTATATAACAATCTAATGGACATAAAAGAATATGTTGGACTACGTGACAATAGGGCAAGTTTTATGTTAGCAGAAGATGCTAAGTGGTTTGAATCTACAAAAACATATTCTAAATTGTTGAAGCAATATGACTTTTGGAAGAAGTTTGAAGACTATGACTATGTGTTGATATATCAGACAGATTGCTTATTGTTAGCCGACAATCTTGATGCATGGTGTGAATCAGGATATGACTACATAGGTGCACCAATACTTGGGTATGGATCAAAATGGAAGAACATACCATGTGTTGGCAATGGTGGGTTAAGTCTTAGAAAAGTGTCTACATTCTTAACTGTAACACATGAAAGTTTTATGAATGAATTTGGTAAAGACATAGAAGAAATATGTAGCAATCATCCAGAATATAATGATTATGAGGACTTATATTTTGCTGACTTAATACCAAGTATATATTGTGGATTTAAGAAGCCAAACTATAAAGTTGCCGCATTGTTTGCATTTGATAGAAATCCCGATTCTGCATTTATGATAAACAAATCTATACCTGATGGATTACATTGGTATCACAAGTATATAGAATTCTATATGAAGCTTGGATTAGAATTTCCACAAGATGTAATAGATTATGTAAAAGAAAATGTAAATTAGTGTAGACATGTCTCTCGCCCTTTCTAAGACACTTTATGTTTTAGCTGTTAAGTTTACCATCTTTAATATGAAAGTGTCTTAGAAAGGGCGAGAGATATGTCTACACTCATTCTAGTAAACCTATATAATAAAGGTGGTATTTCTACATAAAATACCACCTTTGATTTGCATATTTATATATTAAATAAGTTATTTGTCATCATCTTCAGATTTGTCATTATGATCATTGCCATCATGTGATGAAGAATCATTGTTGTCATCATTCTCCTTTTCTTTCTCTTTATCATCCTTATCATTATCATCTTTCTTTCCATTGATGTCAAATATGCAAGGATCTTTAGTCTCTTCAGCACCAAGAAGCTTAAGTATATTCTCAATCAATGTCTTCATATCATCATCTAATGTGTCTTTGTTGTCATATGGATCAACCCATATAGCATCATGACCAGAGTTGTATATGTTGATTATAGAACGTACCATGTCCATCTTCTTACCAAATG
>JAGATI010000068.1 GCA_017621295.1 Clostridia bacterium
CCTGCTTTTAATAACTCTTTTCCATAAACTTCTAAATCTATTTCAGCAATATTTGCAAGTTTTTCAGCAACTATTTTATCTTCATTTGTACAAGTTGGAGATTTAAATAATAATGTATCAGAAATAATTGAACTTACCATTAATGTAGCAATTGTTTTATTAATTTCAACATCATATTCTTTGTACATTTTATAAAGTACTGTGGCTGTACAACCAACAGGTTCAGCTCTATAATATAATTGATATGGTGCTACGAAGTTCATTGTGTGATGATCTACTACTTTTAAAATATTAGCATTAGCTATGTTATTAGCACTTTGTGTATATTCATTGTGGTCTACTAATATTACATTTTGACCATCTTCAATATCTGATATTTCTTCTGGTTTTTCTATTTGTAAATAGTTAAATACATATTCTGTTTCTTTATTTATTTTTCCAAGACGTACTGGAACAGCTTCATTTCCTAATTCGTTTTCTAAATTAGCCATTACAATTGATGATAAAATAGAGTCTGTATCTGGGTTTTTATGGCCAAATATAAGAGTTTTATTATTAATCATATTTTATTTTCCTCCTTAAAAGATATCTTTTTAATTTAACTACTTACTTATTATACCACAATTAGGAAAATACGTCAACAATTTACATAATATTTTTAAATTGCCTCTTGCATATAATAAAAAAATTTGATACAATGAAACAGCTTGAATAAAAGATGCATATAATACAGTAGAAAAGGATGGTAAACATGAATAATGAATATGAAGAAGTAATAAAAATACTTGAAAAATTTAACCAAACAAATTTAATCAATTTATTAAATAAATTAGAAGATAAAACAGAATTAATTAAACAGATAAATAATGTTAATTTTGAGCAAATGATGGAGCTATTTAATAGTGTAAAAGAAAACAAGTACATAGATACAAGTAAAATAGAACATATTAATTATGTAGATAAATCAAAATTATCAGATAAAGATTTAGAAGAATATACTAAAATAGGTGAAGAAGTAATAAAAAATGGAGAGTATGCTGTTGTAACAATGGCAGGAGGTCAAGGAACAAGACTTGGACATAATGGACCAAAAGGAACTTTTAAGATAACTGTAAACGGAGAAGAAAAATATTTATTTCAAATAATAGTAGAATCTCTTCAAAAAGCTAATAATAAATATAATGTAATTATACCTTGGTATGTAATGACAAGTAGCGAAAATAAACAGCAAACAGTAGAATTTTTAGAAAAAAATAATTACTTTGGTTATCAAAAAGAAAAAGTAAAATTCTTTGTACAAGGAAATCTTCCTCTTGTAGATACAAATGGTGAGTTAATAATCAATGAAAACGAGTTAATCAAAGAAGCATCAGATGGAAATGGAAGTATTTATCAGTCAATGAAAAAAGATGGTATTATAGAAGATATGAAGAATAATAATATAAAGTGGATTTTTGTTGGTGGAGTAGATAATATTTTATTAAAAATTGTTGATCCAGTACTAACAGGTCTTACTATAAAAGAAAATAATAAAATATCTTCTAAATCTGTTGTAAAAACAAATCCTAAAGAAAAAGTAGGAGTATTTTGCAAAATAGCAGGAAAGCCAAAAGTTATAGAATATACAGAGCTTCCTGAAGAAATGGCTTGCAAAAGAGATGAAAATGGTGAACTTGTTTTTGGTGAAGTTAATATATTAAGTCATTTGTATTCTATAGAAGCAATAGAAGAATTATCAAACAAAAAATTACCATATCATGTAGCATTTAAAAAAGCAAATTATTTAGATAATAATGGTAATTTTATAAAAGTAACTGAGCCAAATGCGTATAAATTTGAAGCTTTTATTTTTGATGCTTTTGAAGAATATGAAGATATGAGTATATTAAGAGTAAAAAGAGAAGAAGAGTTTGCACCAATAAAAAATGCAGAAGGACCAGATAGTCCAGAAACAGCATGCATGCTTTATACAGATTTTATAAAATCACAAAATTAAATATAAATAAAATATATAAGTTAATATTTAAAAGACAAAATTCATATTAATTTAATCATAAATTTAACTGGTTACATATAAAAGAAAATTAAAAATATTAAACAATATTATTTTATAATTTTTAAGAGAAAAGAATGTATTTATTTTCAAGATACTTGAAGACAAATACATTCTTTTTTTTTTACAAAAAACTACATTTGTTGTTCACCAGGTAAAAAGTAATCAACTACACCATAAACTATAGCACCAATAATTGCTGCTATCCAAGAAATAGTATAACCTGCAACAAAATATTGAGTAACATATAAAACTACTGCGGAAAGGACAAAACCAACAAATCCCTTACCAAAAGCACTTGCATGAAGACCAGTGAATTTTACTATTAAATAATCTATTATAGTAAGCACAATGGCTGCTGCTGCTAGTGCCCAAAAGTTACTTATACTAAATCCAGGAGTGAAAAATGCAGTAATTGCAAGTACAATGGCTGCTGTTACTAATCTACCTACTATTTGCCAAACAGCACTAGTAGTATTTTGAGACCCACTATTTACTTCATTATCTGACATAGATAAAACCTCCTCTTATGAAAAAATATCAAATTTTAAAATTTATATTGTTTTATAATTTTATTATTTACGAAAAATAAAGTTTTATTCAAAAATATGTGTATAATTTTATTAATATTTGGAAAAATAATAACAATGTTTATATTAAAATTAAAGTGAAATATGATAATTATAAAATATAATGAGAATCAATATAAAATGAAAATGTTAAAACTTTAAAAATATAATAATATTATTATATACAAAAAAGTGTAAATAATAACAAAATCAAGCAAAGGAGAAAATAAAGATGTTAATTACTTTTATAAGAGCAATTGTTTTATACATACTTGTTTTAGTAGTAATGAGATTAATGGGAAAAAGGGAAATTGGTCAATTGCAACCATTTGAACTTGCTATTGCAATTATGATAGCAGATTTGGCATCAATACCAATGACAGAAATTGGTATTCCAATATCAAAAGGAATTATTCCAATACTTGGATTGTTACTAATGCATTTATTAATATCAATTATAAATCTAAAAAGTATAAAGCTAAGAGGATTAATTTGTGGAAAACCATCAATACTTATATATAGAGGAAAAATAGATGAAAAAGTACTAAAAAAAGAACGTTTTACTATTAATGAGTTACAAGAAAGACTTAGAGGAAATGGTGTAGTAAATATTGGAGATGTGGAATATGCTATTTTAGAAACTAATGGGGAAGTAACAGTAATACAGAAGCCTAATAAAAGAAATTCTATACCAGAAGATTTTAACATTATGCCAGATTATGAAGGAATTCCTTATGATTTAGTTATAGATGGAGTTATAATGAAAGAAAATCTAAGTAAAATAGGAAAAAATATAGCTTGGTTAAGAAAACAAACTGAAAAATTTGGTATAAAACCAGAAGAGGCATTAATTGTAACTTTAGATGGAAAATCACAAATTTTTTGTCAAAAAAAAGATAAGGAAGGAAAGTAAACTATGTATAAAGAAATAATAATTATTGTGCTAATTGTTATTTTAATATTTGGTTTAAATATAATTACACAAAATTATACAGAAAGTACAGCAAAAGTTATTCAAGAATCTTTAGATGAAATTAAAGAAGATATAGATGATAAACAAGAATGTAAAATAATACAAGAAAAAATTAATAAATTAAATGATGAATGGGAAAATAGAAATAATAAATTAGCATATTATTTAGAACATGATGAATTGGAAAAAATAGAGTCAGAATTAACAGCTTTAAATAGTAATATCATAATGGAAGATTATGAACAAGGAAGAGAAAGCTTAGATAGATGCTATTTTTTACTAGAACATGTAAAAGATAAAGAAACGATAACATTAAGCAATATATTTTAGTGGACTAAAATGTGGTTGTGTTGGACCAAGTGACGAGGTGTCAAATGTTGCCAAAAGGGATGGGGTATATTGAAACTTTTAATAAACTAAAGTCTATTTTAGATTTAAAAGCTGTCAATATATTCCGGCCTTTTGGCAATTTTGCTTAACTAATTTTTATCTACCAAATCATCCATATTGTATAATCCATTTTCTTTTCCAACTATAAATTCAGCAGCTTTTAATGCTCCTTCTGCAAAAACAGATCTAGAATAGGAGGTATGTTTTATTTCAAATGTCTCATTTTCTCCATAGAATTGAACTATATGCTCTCCAACAATATTACCACCTCTAATAGAAGAAAAGCCAATTTCATTTTTTTCCCTTTTTTCATGTTTATTATGACGATTAAATTCATATTTTAAAGTATTTCCTAAACTTTCATTTATTTTATCTGCAAGAAGCAAGGCTGTTCCGACTTGGACTATCTATTTTTCTATTATGATGTGTTTCTATAATTTCAATATCAGTATTTTTTAATGCAGGGGCAATCATTGTTAAAACTTTTGCCATTAAATTTATATCATAAGACATATTAGAAGATTTAAAAATAGGAATACTTCTAGAAAACTCATTTATTAAAGATAATTCTTCTTCAGTAAAACCAGTAGTAGCAATAACAACTGGTATATGTTCTTTTTTTGCATATTCTAAAATATTAAGAGTAGCTTTAGGTATAGAAAAATCAATTATTACATCAGGTCTTATATTTATATTGGTAATATCTGTAAAAACAGGAAAAGTAAAAAATCCAGTATTTTCTCTATCAAAGCCACAGGCTAAAACCATATCTTCATGAATATCTACTAA
>JAGATI010000019.1 GCA_017621295.1 Clostridia bacterium
AAGGATATATAATTAAATTTTTATTACATCCTGTGCTTTCAGATTATAAACTGCTTATGAAAGAGTGTGAAGATGAATATATAAAAGTATATTCAGTAGAAGAAGTTAATTATTCAAATTTATTTAATGAATGTTCAATGCTTATAACAGATTATTCTAGTATTCATTTTGATGTTGCAACATTATTAAAACCAATTATATATTTTCAGTTCGATAAAGAAGAATTTTTTAAGAAACATTATTCGGCTGGATATTTTGATTATTCGAAAGATGGATTTGGTGAAGTTATAGAAGATGAAGTAAAATTAGAAGAAGAGATAATAAGTTATTTATTAAATGATTGTAAAATAAAAGAGAAATATAAAGATAAAATATATAATACTTTTATTAATGTAGATAAAAATAATTCAAAAAGAGTATTTGATGAAATTATAAAACTGGATAATAGAAACGAAATTAATTATAGATTTAATAATGTTCATTAATATAAAAAAGTAATAGATAGATTGTTATAAAATAATATCAATAATGGCTATTGTGTAATTAAATAAAACATGTTAATATTTAACCTAAAAGGAGATAAGAATATGTATTTAATTGTGGGACTTGGGAATCCAGAAGAAGATTATTCTAAAACAAGACATAATATGGGATTTGAAGTTATTAATAAAATAAGCAAACAATATAATATCTTAGTTAATAAATCTAAATTTAATAGCTTATATGGAACTGGAGTAATAGAGGGAGAAAAAGTAATATTAGTAAAACCTCAAACTTTTATGAATTTAAGTGGTGAAGCGGTTATAGAATTTGTTAAATTTTATAAAATAGATTTAAGTAAACTTATTATTATTTATGATGATATTGACACAAATCCAGGAATTATAAGAGTTCGAAAAATGGGTGGACCTGGTACCCATAATGGAATGAAGTCTGTTGTAAATATATTAAAAACAAATGATTTTCCTAGAGTAAGAGTAGGTATTGGAATGCCAGAAAGAAAATCTGATTTAATTAATTATGTAATAGGTCATATTAATGAGGAAGAATATGAGGAATTATTAAAAGGTGTTGATAAAGCAGAAAGGACTGTGATTGAAGTTTTAAAAAGTGGCATTGACATAGCTATGAATAAATACAATAATACATAATTTTTCGGAGGGATAATATATGGAAATATATAGAAGGAAAGTAACAAATTCTATACTACAAGCAATAATGGATGTGGAAGCTAAGACTAGAACAGAACAAATTTCCAAAATGGATTATTTAATTAATTTTAATAAAATCATGGAAGATTATGATACAGTATTAAATGTATTAATGTCACAATCTACAGGAAATTTTAAACTTAAAAAAAGTACTTATCAACCATCAGAGTTTGATTCACAAGTGTTTGATAATATAATAAAGTCGATTTATGAAACTACACCTCAAAAAGGTGATAGAGGAGAAATTATAGAACAAGCAGAATATGTATTAAACTTAAATAGAATAATGTTAGATTATCCAAATGTAATAAAAACTCTAATACAGTGGCAAAATAAAGAATCTAAAGGAGATATTGATTTTTAAAGATGAGAGAAATTATAATTAATCATACAAAGGAAAAAAATATAATAACTTTAGTAGAAGATTATAATGTTGTAGAAAAATACGAAGAGAATGCAGATACGAAAAGATTAGAAGGAAATATATATTTGGGAAAAATCCAAAGAGTTCTTCCAGGACTCCAGGCTGTTTTTGTAGATATAGGAAATAATAAAAATGCTTTTTTACATATTAAAGATATTATACCAAAAGCTAGCAATTATACAGGGAATAAAAACGAAAACTTTGATGAGATTGATATTAATAAATATGTTAAAGTAGGTATGCCTGTTATAGTACAAGTAAAAAAAGATGAGGTATTGCAAAAGGGACCAAGAGTATCTACTCATATTAATTTACCTGGCAGATTTGTTGTTATAATGCCTGGGACTAAATTTGTAACAGTATCGCAAAAAATAGAAGATACAGATGAAATAAAGAGATTAAAAGATATTGCATTAGAGAATTTAAACAGAGATTTAGGTATAATTATTAGAACATCTGCTATAGGTAAGAGCAAAGAGGATATAAAGAAAGATTTACGGAGAAGCTATTTTCAAATTAGATGAGATATATTCTAATTTAAAAGATATAGAAACTAAAAAGGAATTTATACCAAAGTTGCTATATACAAATAATAAGGTGGTAGATAGATTATTAGTAGATATGATTGATAAAGGAATTGATAGGATTATTGTAGATAATAATTCTATGTATGAATATATATTAAGAATACTAAAAAATATGAATAAAGAAGATATACAGTTACAAATAAAGGATGATGTTTTTAATATTTATGATATTAAAAAGCAATTAGAAAAACTTGAAAATAGAAAAATTTGGCTTAAATGTGGAGGTTTTATAACAATAGACAAAACAGAAGCTTTAACTGCAATAGATGTAAATACTGGAAAATATACAGGCAAAAAAGATTTGAATGATACTATTCTTACAGTAAACAAAGAAGCAACAATTGAAATTGCAAAACAACTTAAGATAAGAGACATTGGTGGAATAGTTATAGTTGATTATATAGATATGAATGAAGAAAATAGAAAGAAGATATTAGATATTTTTAATGAATGCATTAAATCTGATAGATCAAAAGTACAAATTGTTGGTTTTACACCACTTAATTTATTAGAATTAACAAGAAAGCATATGTGGAGTTAAAATTCTCTTGTATTACATTTTGGGGTATGATAAAATCAAAAAAAATGTAAAGGAGAATTTTTTTTATGGATGTATTAAATTTAGATGACTATACTGTAGAAGAAATTAATAACATATTAGACAAGGCACAAGCTTTTAAAGATGGAAAACAAGTTAATTATGAAGGTAAAAAGGTGATAGCAAATCTATTTTTTGAACCATCTACAAGAACTCATTATAGTTTTGATATGGCAGCATTAAAATTAGGATGTAAAACTCAAAATTTTAATGCGGATGCTTCAAGTGTAAAAAAAGGTGAGAGTTTGTATGATACAGTTAAGACTTTTGAAATGTTTGGAGTAGATGCTGTTGTAATAAGACATAAAGAAAACGAATATTATAAACAGTTAGCTGGAAAATTAAATATACCAATACTAAATGCAGGAGATGGAACAGGTAATCATCCTTCACAATCTTTGCTTGATTTACTAACAATAAAACAAGAATTTGGAAAATTCGAAGGGCTAAAAATTGTTATAGTTGGAGATATTAAACATTCTAGAGTAGCACATACTAATATACAAATAATGAAAAAGTTAGGAATGAAAGTATATATATCAGGTCCAGAAGAGTATAGAGAAGAAGGATATGACTACATTAATCTAGATGAAGTAATTGATAAAGTAGATGTTGTAATGCTTCTTAGAGTTCAACATGAAAGACATACAAACCAAATGCAATTAACAGAAGAAGAATATAATAGAAATTATGGACTAAATGAGGATCGTGTTAAAAAGATGAAAAAAGAAGCTATAATAATGCATCCAGCACCATTTAATAGAAACGTAGAAATTACAGATGATATTGTAGAATGTGAAAAGTCAAGAATATTTAAACAAGTAGAAAACGGAGTTTTTGTTAGAATGGCATTAATAAATATGGTGTTAGGGGAATAAGGAGAAGGATATGACTATTTTAGAATTTGTTTTAAACAATAAAGAATATTTAGAGGATTTAATTACACGAAGTACTTATCATTCAAATGCTATTGAAGGAAGTACGCTTACTTATGCAGAGACCTATGCTATTCTTTATAATGACAATAGTTTTAAAATCGAAGGAAAAGAGCCAAGAGAAATATATGAAGCTATTAACCATAAAAGTGCTTTAGAATTGGTTTTTACAAATTTAAAAAATGATGAAGGATTTGATGAAAGATTTATAAAAAGATTAAATGAGGCAATTAATAGAAATATTAAAGAAACAGAAGGATTTAGGTCTGTACAAGTATTTATTCAAGGTAGTGAATATATTCCACCTGAGCCTGAAAAAATCCCTAATTTAATGAATTATTATGTGTATAATTATAATCATGATGAACAAGATATATTTACAAGAATAGCTAGATATCATATTGAATTTGAAAAAATACATCCTTTTGAAGATGGCAATGGAAGAACAGGGAGATTACTTTTAAATTATGAATTATTAAAAAATAATTTACCACCTGTTGTAATAGCTAAAGAGGATAGAGTAAAGTATTTTGAATTTCTTAAGAATAATGATAGTATAGGATTATCTAAATGGCTTAAAGAATTATCTGTTAAAGAAAAAGAAAGAATAAAGAGATTTGGATATAATAAATAAAAATAAAAGGGTTAAGAAAAATTTTAAATAATTCTTAACCTTTGGATTTTTAATTTTTTTATAATGTTCATTTTAGTATATTCGTAATAAACAGATAATTATTAGTTAAATTTCAGCAATTAAATCATATCCATTTACGGCTGTAATTTTACATTTTATGAATTTTCCTTCTAAGTTTGTTTCTTTATTATTTTTTATATAAATTAAACCATCAATATCAGGTACATCCATATAGCTTCTTCCAGCATAATATTTAGAATCGAAAGTTTTTGTTTCTACTAATATTTCTATTTCTTTCCCAATTTGATTATTTAATTTATTTAGCATAATTTCTTGCTGAAGTTTCATTATTTTATTATATCTACTTTTTTTTGTCATAGGGTGTATTTGGTCAGGTAATCTGCTAGCTGGTGTACCATCTTCTTTTGAATAAGAAAATGCTCCTAATCTATCAAATTTAGCAGTTTCTATAAATTTATATAATTCTTCAAAGTTTTCTTTAGTTTCACCAGGGAATCCTACTATTACAGTTGTTCTTAATATTACATCTGGAATTTCTTTTCGAATTTTTGAAATTAAGTTTCGTATAGTTTCTCCATTACTTTTTCTATTCATTCTTTTTAAAACTTGGTCTTGTATATGTTGAATAGGAATATCAAAGTAATTACAAATTTTTTCATTGTTTTTTACTGTTTCAATTAATTCATCTGTAATAGTTTCTGGATAAGCATATAAAAATCTAATCCATTTAACATTTTTAATTTTACAAAGCTCTTGTAATAGTGTTGCAAGCATAGGTTTTCCATAGATATCTATTCCATATTTAGTTGTATCTTGTGCAATAACAATTAATTCTTTTATTCCACTATCTACTAATTTATTTGCTTCTTCTAAGATATCTTCCATTTTTCTACTAATAAATGGACCACGAATAGATGGAATTGCACAATATGTACAATGGTTACTACAACCTTCTGCTATTCTAAGATATGCAAAGTTTTCGCCTGTTGTAACTACTCTATCTAAAAAATTAAGTTCTGATGGGCAATCTAATTTATATTTAGTATTTACAGGTAGCAATAAACTTTCTATTTGTTCCCATATGTTATTATACTCGCCATATTTTATCCATAAATCAACTTCTGGAATAGCTTTTGCAAGTTCTTCTTTGTATCTTTGAACAAGACATCCCATTACAATTAAATATTTACATCTATTTTTTTTATATTCGGCCATTTCTAAAATTGTATTTATAGCTTCTTCTTTTGCAGATTCTATAAATCCACAAGTATTAATAACTATAATATCAGCTGTTCCGAGGAGTGCTTACTATATTATAATTATGATTTTTAAAAAGTCCGATTGTCATTTCAGTATCTACTAAATTTTTACTACATCCTAATGATATAAATCCTACATTCATTTTATATTAATCCTTTCAAAATTATGTTAATAGTAATATTTTAGCATCTTTTGTTGAATTATTCAATAATTAATTTTGATTTTTGATAAAAGACTGTTATTAGATAATGGTTATAAAGTTATTAGTTAATAATGGGGAATATAGTATGTTCAAAAAGTTTGATAATAACAAATGATAATAATTTTGCATATAAAAAGATGAAACTTATAATAAGTTCCATCTTTTTAATAAGTAAATATGTTTATTTTATATTCTAACTAAATAGTAGTGTTTTCAGTATTTACTTCATTTAATTTTCCTATTCTATCTTCATAAAAAATTGCAATTGAAATTTGCATATAAGGCATTAGGAATATTATACCAATACCAAATGTAAGTATAGCAAGTAGTACCCAACCAATAAATGATAGTTCTAAACAAAAATATTTTCCTCTTTGTCCCTTCATAATTCTTTCGCTTTCTTCTACTATTTCTTTAGCAGTCATATTAGGATTATCATGCATTACATAGAATGATAGAACATATAAAAGGTCTTTTACAAATAAATATATAAGAGATGCAATATAGCCTATATATCCAGCAATTAAAAATACACCTGCCAAAATTGTAAAAATAGTAGATGAGTCTGATGATGTATTAGAAGCTATAATGGTAAAAACAAGCCCTCCAACTAAAATAAAAATAGAAACAACTAATAGTATAATTGGAACTATTAATTTTAACAATTGATTTCCTACAACTTTCCATATTTTAGCAAAGTTATTAAAAGCAGATGTAAATAAATCTCCATATGAATATTCTTCATTTCTGTATATTTTTATGAAACTGTAAATTAATCCATATTGTAATGGTACAGTTATTATTATAAGTGCTAGACCTAAAAATGGCACGAAATTTGATGCAGAGCTAATTGCAAATGAGATAGCCATATATATTAAAGATATTAATATAGCTGTACTCCATTTTCCTTGTAAATTAGCTCTTGCTTGTTTTCTTATTTCTGATGATGATAACATAAAAAAATCCTCCTTTTATTAATAAGTATATGTATTGATATATAAATTTATTATAGACAAAAGTCGACAAAAAATCAAGATTTGATGTAACAATAAATATCAGTTTGTTACAGGTTAATGGTTTTTAAGTTATTATTTAATGGATAGCGCCAATAGTCCAGCTTTTTGAATAGTTTTATATATTATAATAAAAAA
>JAGATI010000069.1 GCA_017621295.1 Clostridia bacterium
TCCGAGTATATCTTCTTACTTTTCTTGCCATATAATAATGACCTCCTTTAACTTTTGATTTATCTATTTTACATCTATCGTTAAAGAATGTCTATACGACTTTTCTTCTAGCGCTTACATGCAAGATGCAATAAAATATATGAAAAGTATAGATTGTTTTGAATTATATTGTGTTGACAATGATAAAGAATTTGCAAAAAAACTAATTTATAATGCTGAAATAGATATTGAGGATGTAATTGATTATGCAGATTTATCAAAACTAGGGAGAGACTATATTTGTGATAAAAACATAGATAGAACAGATTATGGATATTTGGAACAACAACAAAGCCTAGTAGGAGAATTACAAACTGAAAATGAGTCAGTTGACGATGAGGAGGATGAAGAATTAGAATGAAAAATACAAATGTTACAATTAAAGATATACAAATAGATTTGGAAGAACTTGATACAGAGTATAGAGAGGCACTTGCAAAAGCTATTATGGATTTAAAGTACATAAATAAATCACCATTAGAAATGAGTATGGGCACAGAAGAAGAAAAAGAAGAACTTGATAAAGTTTATAATAAAGATTTGAGACCATATCAAATTGAGGAAATTATAAGATTTATTTCTAAAGAAATGAAAGACGATTTTCAATTTGAAGAGTACAAACCTATCGAAGAAAAGTATCTTAAAATTGCAGAGGATAGTAAAGAAAAAAAGAAACCTAAATGTGCATTAATTGGACAGGATGGAAACATTTTTAATCTAATGGGAATTGCATCGAGAACTCTAAAACATAATGGGATGAGAGAAGAAGCTGAAGAGATGGTTAATAGAATTACTAACTCACATAGTTACTATGATGCGATTGCAATTATAGGAGAATATGTTGATATATCTGACAATGAATATGAAGATGAAGACGATGAAGATTACTACGATGATGAAGAATTTGAGTAGAAATACCCTTAATTTTCGAGTGCAACAAAAGTGCACCCCATAATTTGAGAGTGGACTCGCTAAAAGCCTCGCTTTTAGGCTGTTCACGGGAGTCGAGTAGACTCCCTGTTCCTGCAAAATTGCCTGAGGGCAATTTTGAACGACTGAGGTTGGGAGAAAGGAGGGAGTTTTGGAGGTTGAAAATAAACAAGAGAAGTTAGTAAGAATTGCAATAAATATTCCTGAAAGTAAAAGGGATATGATCCAAAAAGTTGTTGCAAAAAGTTCATATAATAATGTTTCAGAGTTTGTTAGAGCAGGAATTGATAAGGAATTAGATATTCAAATGTATAAGGATAATCTTGACTTTGTAATTAAAGAATTGAGTAAATTAATTGATATGAAGTTAGATGGATTTATCAATTCTCAAAGAAAATTATATGCTAATAATGTAAGAATAAGTGCAGTAAATACTTATGCAGTTGGTGAAATGATGAAACGAATATTAGGTGATGAATTTCACAATGATTTTATTGGAATTGTAAAAAGTGCAAGAGAAAAAGCTAACTATTTTGTTAGTAGAAAAACAGAAGATATATCAAAAGAAGAACTTGCAGACTTTTATAGTATAGGTAATGTATATAGAAAAGAATAATTTAGATTTTTAGAATCTAAATTGAAAGGATATCATTATGAAAAAATATGAAAGTATAATAATTTTTAATCCTGAAATTGAAGAGGATGAAAAAAATAAAAAGATAAAGCAATATAAAAAGTACATAAAAGAATTAACTGATGCAAAAGTTGGAGCACAAGATTTAGGCAAGAGAACTTTAGCATATGATGTAAAAGGTCATAAGCAAGGTTATTTTGCAGTATTTAATTTAGGATGCAATCCTGAACAACTTTGTGAGTTAGAAAGCAAATATAGGACAGATAAAGATGTAATAAAATTTATGGATATTGAACAAGATGAGAACTATTTTGAAGACGAAGATTCCGAAGAGGATGAACAAGAAATGTAAAATATGAGCAATTTAATTTTTATATTTAAAGCATATAATCCAAATAAAAGAAGTACATATTTTAAGCATAAAACTTACACAGATTATATTGCAAATAGTGAATATGTTATTAGAAATGAAGGAACAACTCACGGATTATTTGGAATAGTAGATAAGTTTCCTAATATACAAAGTGAAGAAAACTTATCAAATATAATTAATTATATTGATGACTTGGCAAAAGCTAAAGTTCCAATATATAGAGGTTTGGTTTCACTTACAGAATTTGATGCAGAGAGATTAGGCTACTACGATCAAGAAAAGTGGAAAAAGTTATTAGAAAATAGACTCCCAAGTATAGCAGAAAAATTGAACATAAAATTTAGTGATTTGCAGTATTTAGGAGCAGTTCATTATGAAGATGGACATCCACATCTGCAGTTTTTTGTTTGGAGTAAAACTAATAGAAATTATTTTATTAAATATAAAGAAATCAATAAAATGAGGAATGAGTTTATAAATGATGTTTTTAAAGAAGACTTACTTCCAATATATCAAGATAAGGATTTGGCAAAGAAAAATATAACTGGTGAAAACTATATTTTACAAGAGTTAAAGAAGGCAAATCTTGATGAAAAGTTCGTAAGGGATTTAATGAAATATCAAAAGACTACATTTCAAAATCATCGAGTAAGAAGTGTTTTGAAAGATGAAGAAATAAAAGAAATAGTTGATGCAATGCTATTATTAAAAGATGAATTAAAAAATACAACAGGAAGTATCAAATATGAATATATGAAGGTATATCCTGAAATACTTGCAAAAGTTAATGATATAGCAATTAGAATAATAGAGTTATCTCCACAATGTCAAAATGAAATTGATAAGTATATTAAGGCTAAACAAAAATTAGCAGAATTTAAATATACAGATAATGATAAACTCGAAGATGCAAAACAAAAAATTGAAGAAGAGACTACAGAAGAAGTTATTAAATTAATAGGTAATCAAATTTTAGATATTGAAAGAGCTTGGATAAATGAAAGAAGTTCTAGTATGACATTTATTAGAGCCAACAATGATACAAGAGATTTATTTGATAGTATTTTAACTATATTAGAATTCCAAGCTAATGAACAAAATAGATACAATAAATTTTATGAATTACAATTAAAGAAACATTTGTCAAAACAAGCTAAAAAAGAACTTTCAAAACTAAAGCAAAATTCATCAGAATTCAATTGGGATGAATTCTAATTGGAGGTGATGTATTTATAAAAATTTAAAACGAAGGGAGGAATTCAATTGCTGAATTGAGATAACAGGAGGTTGCTATTAAACGAGGAATCTTATTAATAGTTGCTCTTATATTTAGTGTATGGATTACAGCATATTTTTCTGTATCAATACATTTTATAATGAGCAATAATTTTGATAGCTTATTACACATAAGTTTAGAATCAATAATTCAAACTATAGTAAATAATAAACCAGTGCTAATAATCTTCATTATAAGTGAAGTAATTGTAGCATCTTTTTTATTGTTTATTTCAAATAATAAAAAAAACATTTACCATAGTGAACAAGTAGAACTTACACCAAAGATAAAAGTTCCAAAACCAGTAGGTCAAGGTCAGTATGGCACAGGATGGTGGCTAAATAAAAAGGATTATGAAAAAGTTTTTGCCTGTAATGAAATTGATAGAAATGAAGTCTATAATGATGTTTCATTTTCTTCAGGTGGTATTATTACAAACTTTGAAAGGAAAGGGAATAAAGATAGAGTTTACTATATCAAAGATAATATTCATACATTATTAGTTGGAAGTTCAGGCTCTGGAAAGAGTAGGTCAATTATAATTCCAACAATTACAATGCTTGGATTAGCAGGTGAAAATATTTTTATTTCTGATGTTAAGGGTGAGCTATATTTATATACTGCAGAGAAATTAAAAGAGCTAGGATATAATGTAATTGCACTTGATTATATCAACTTTTTAAAAAGTAATTGGTATAATTATTTAGATATAATAATTAATGCAGTAGAAGATGACAATATACCTTTAGCTGAAAGTTTAGTTAGCGATATGGTTAATATTTTAGTGCAAAAAAATGATAAGACAGAGCCAATATGGACTAATGGAGAAATGTCTGTAATTAAGACTGCACTAATGGCAGTAATACTTGAAAACAAAGGCAACAGAGAACTTCAAACATTACCTAATGCTTATTACTTTGTTGCTGAAATGTTTAAAATAAATAAAGACGGAAAAATGCCAATAGATTCATATATGGCAAATAAAGATGCAAACGATCCTATTAAAAAGTTTTATGCAGTAGCACGGAACAGCCCCTAGTAAAACAAGAGGGAGTTTTGTTGCGGCAGCACTTTCTACACTACAATTATTCATAAATGAATATGTTGCTAATTGTACACAAAAATCAGACTTTGATTTAAGGCAATTTGCAAGAGAGAAAACTGCAATTTATGTTTTATTACCAGATGATAGAGAAACATATCATAAACTTGCTAGTTTGTTGGTACAACAAATTTATACAAGTTTAGTAGAATTAAGTAGACAAGAAGGTGGAGAGCTAAAAATAAGGATGAACTTTGTGTTAGATGAGTTTGCAAATTTCACTAAAATAGATACATTTCAAAGTATGTTAACAGTATCTAGACGGTAGAAACATACGATTTATAGTGTGCCTACAAAGTTTTGCACAAATTGAGGAAAAGTATGGAAAAGAAGGAGCACAAAATATAATTGATAACTGTGCTTTGATTTATTTAAAGACTGGGAATGTTGATACTGCAACTAAAATTTCAGAAAGACTTCGGAACATATACTGCTCAAAGCTATGGTGAAAGTAGTAATTCAAATAATAAATTTGATAAAACAAGTAGCAGTATGAGTTTAATTTCTAGAAAACTTTTAACACCAGATGAAGTGTTAAAAATAGAAAATCCATATGCAATTGTAATGTTAGCAGGAAAGCCACCTGCAATTACAACTATACCTGACATTTCAAAAATGTATTTTAATAAACTAAATGGTATGGGAACTAGAGAAGAAAACCTAGAGTTAAGAATTAGTAGAGAACTAAAGAGAAAAGAAAGACCAATTCAAGAAATTAAGATTTGGGATATATGGGAAAGCACAGAAGATAATGTAAAAATAAATAAAATTGATTTTATTAAGGATAAAATCCAAAGGAACAAGGAAGAATGAAAAAAAGTTTAAAAGTTGTTGGAAAAGTATTACTAGGAGTAATGCTTTTTTTAAGTCCTTTTATAAGTCAGACTGTATTGGGAGCTTCACTAGATGATAGTGTTTTAGTAACTGGAACAAAAAATCTAGTTAATGCAATAATTAGTTGGCTTACAGGAATAGGTATAACAATTTGTGGAGGATATTTTATATACTATGTTTATTGCCTAAAAACAAATGATGAGGGTGAGAGAAGAAGAAATATTCAAAATATAAAAACTACATTAATTGCAATGATTTTAATAACTTGTGGTTTAGCAGTAATTAACACTATCTTAAGTTTCTATCAACAAACTGGAACAGCTCCAGCGTAATAGAAGGATGGTGATTTAAATGACTGATATGCTTGTAGAATTAATTCAGAACTTCATAGGTGGTTCTGAATCAACATTGAATTCATTATTTAATGGTATGCTTAATTTAGTTTTTTATATTGAAAGAGAACTAATGTATATACCAGAAGGAACTATGTTTATGAAGGCAAGAATAGATTTCAATCAAATTTATCAAATTGTTTTTAATTTTGCTACATCGTTATTAGTTATAGTTTTTATTACAAAAGCAATTAAAACTTATTTTTTAATGCGAGAACGGAGATAATGAACAAAATCCTATGCAGTTAGTTGTTGGAATGTTAAAAGCAGTCATTGTAATGTTATGCTTTAGAGAAATATACACACTTGGTGTAGGAGTTGTTGAGGAATTCTTAAATTCAATTTTGGGAGTTGTAGATGTTAATAAAATAAATTTAGCAGAGGCACTTTCAAACAACATTCAAGGTGGTATATTCACGGCAGTTGCTTGTTTAGTAATGCTTATTTGTTGGCTGTTACTAATATGTCAATTTATAATGAAAGGTATTGAATTATTAGTTATGAGAGTTGCAATTCCATTTGCTTGTATAGGACTTCTGAATTCAGATGGTGGTGTATTTCCAGACTATGTTAGAAGTTTTTTAATGACGGCATTTACGGTAGTTATACAATTAACTTTATTAAATATTTCAATAGCAACTATTATGATCAATAAGCTGATTTATGGTATAGCGATTGCAGTTGTAGCTGTAAATACTCCAGCTATAATGGGCAAATATATGGTTAAACCATCGGCAAGCCCATTAAGAGCATTAGGAAATTCGGCAAGAACAATGAGAGCATTGTTGCCAAGGGGACATTAATGGAGACATTAAATAATGTTATAAATTCACTAAAAATAATAGGTATCTCTATTGCAGGAATAGCTTTTGTAGTTTTAATGATAAAAATTGTAGTTGAGCCTGAGATGAAGGGTAGATATTTAAAGCTAACTAAACATTTACTTTTAGCAACAATATTAATAACTGTTTCTCTAACTCTTGTCGATATTCCAAAATCATATTATGGAGATAAGATTGCAATTGTAGATGAAAAAGAATCTAAATCTACAATAGAAGAATTAAAAGATAAAGATTGCCAAGGAAGAGAAACATTAAATATTGATGGAAAGTGGTATGTTGTAACAGATTCAGGCAAGAAAATTGCAGGATTAGATGATAATGATTCACTAGATGATGTAAGTGTTGTAGGTTTTTATAGTACAGGAAAAGTTGTAGAAAATGTAAGTTTTATAAGGCTTTTCTCTGAATCTCAAGGTACTTTTAAAGGGTATTTTGCAGATATCAAATATTATAGAGATTCAGATGGTATGATTTTTTCAAGAGATACTACTTATCCTGAATATCAAAGATTAAAGAATGAATTCAACGAAAAGAAAAGGCAAGAAGAGGAAGAAAAAAACAAGGAAAATAATTCAACTTCAGAAAATACTGAAGGGGGTGACTTTGCAAATGGAGGATAAAAAGAAAATGATTAAAATTCCAAGACAGATTAGATTAAAAACAGAGTTTTTCGTTGGATTTGGAATGGATGAATTAATAAAAACCATTATAGTTGGAGCTATAGCAGGAATTATTGCTTTTATTTATCACAAGATTACAAATCAAACAATAATAGCTACTTTAATTGTTATAGGTGCTATTGTAATTTCTGCTATTTCACTCATTAAAGGCAATAATAATTTTTCGATGGTAGATACAATTAAAAACATTGTAAAGTTTAAGATGATGCAAAAAGACTACAGATATAAAAGAATAGAAGGATGTAATCAAAATACCAATACAAAATTTTAGTAAAATTATTGATAATATTTGAAAAATATAGTAAAATAATTATATATGATAAGAAAATAAGGAGGTGCATAGAAATGACTGCAACCAAACAAGAATTATATAATACAATTGATTTGATACCAGATTCAGTTGCTAAAGAATTATTGAACTATGCTGATTATTTAACTTCAAAATATATTGAAAAGACTATGCCTGATAGATTAATTATAAAAGATAATGAAGATTTAAAGAAAAAATTGAGTGAAAGAATTGAAAAAATTGAAAGTGGAAAAGCAAAAATGCTTACAATTGATGAAGCTTTTGAGGAAATTGATAGTTTATAATTGAGGTGACACAAAAATGAATAAGTACAATGTAAAAATTCTAGATGAAGCCAACGATGATATGAAAGAAATTATAATATATATAAAGACAAAATTAAAAGAGCCAGAAATTGCAAAGCAACATCGTATAGCTTTCAAGGAAGAAATCTCAAAGTTAAAAGATACGGCTGGTATATATAATGTTATTGATAATGAAATAACAGGAAAAAGTGATATTAGAAAGATAAATGTAAAAAACTTTATGATTTTTTATAGAATAATCGAGGAAACAAAAGAAGTGCAAATTATTGCAGTATATTATTCTGGGAGCAATTGGCAAAAAAATATAAAATACAGATAAAATGTATATTAAGGAAGGGACACCATAGGGTGTTCTTTTTTGATGGGAGGAATTAAAATTTTAAAATTAATTAATAAATTCTTTAAAAAAGAAGAAGAACAGTCGCTTAATGAATTTTTAAATGTAAAAAACATTAAAGAAAGCATTTTATATACACTAGATGGACAAGTTATCCAGTTTATCAAAGTTGAGCCAATTAATATTGAGCTTTTAACTGACGAAGAACTTGAATCAAAGATGAATTTTTCAAGTATAGAATTTAGCGAAGAACAACAACCATATAAGATTTTAGTTATACCAAGAGCAGTTGATATTTCTGAACATATCGAAGAACAAGAAGAACTTAAACGAAAAATCGATGATGATGTTGGAATTGAAATAATTAATAATAGAATCATTTCTACAACAGAAATAGTAGAAAACAAAAATATAATAGAAAATGAATTTTATATAATGATATACGATTATAATAAAGATAACATTGAAAACAAACTAATGAAAAGAGCAAATAACTGGGTTAATCGATTAAAGAATTGTGGCTACAGAAGTAATTTACTATATGAAAGAGAAATTATTCTTTTAATAAAAAGTTTCACAATTCCAGAATTTGCAAGGTCAGAGGGAACAGATTATGATGATAATATTGTTCAAATAAAAGGAAAGGAGATTAATGTTAAAAACAAATGAAGTTTATAATATGGATTGTGTAGATGGAATTAAATTGCTAGATGATAAAAGTATAGATTTAGTTGTTATGGATCCGCCATATTTATTAAATATGAATAGAGTTAAAAAAACATCAACATTTAATAATTATGCAAATGATTTGATTGGTTTGAAAGATGGGTTTGATTTGCAAATTTTAGACCTGTTATTACCAAAGATGAAAAAGATTAATATTTACATATATTGTTCTAAAAGACAGGTAAGAGATTTATTAGATTATTTTATTAGTCTAGGTTGTAATTATGAAATACTAACTTGGCATAAACAAAACCCTAGCCCATTAATAAATAATAACTATTTGCCTGATACGGAATATGTAGTATTTGCAAGAGAAAAAGGAGTCAAATTATATGGGAATTATTTTACAAAACATAAGTATTTCATATCAGGAGTAAATCAAATTGATAAAAAGAAATATGGTCATCCGACAATAAAGAATCTAAACTTTATTGAAAATCATATTATAAATTCAAGTAAGGAAGGTGATGTGGTATTAGATTGTTTTTGTGGAAGTGGAACAACACTTGTAGGTGCAATTAATACTAAAAGGCAGTTTATAGGATTTGAAATAAATAAAAAATACTATGAAATTGCAAAGAAAAGAGTTGAGGAAGCTCTATCAAAGGAAGAAAATATTGAAACAAAAAATACAAAATAATTATGATTTAATTAACTTAATAACTCCGATTCGGAGGATTAAAGTTTGAAAAAAATAAGTTATATTTAGGTGATAGATTTGCAAAAATTTATACAATAGTTCATTATCCATCAAATGTTGAGATGGGGTGGCTTGCCAAACTTGTTGAAAATACAGGAGCGATTTATTCTATAAATATTGAGCCAACAGATAATACACAATTAATTGAAAGTTTGGATGCAAGGATTAGAGATGCAACAAGTCTTTCAAAAGTTGCAAAAAATGAGTCTATAAAACAAATGCGTGAGGCTGAAGTTCAAGAGGCATCTGATATTATTAATCGAATGATTAATAATAATGAAGTAGTATCTTACCTAACAATTTATGTATGTGTATTTGCACAGGAGGAAAAGGATTTAATAACAAAATCTAAAGAGGTTGAAAGAGAAGCTCAAAAGTTACAATTAAAAATAAGACCTATAACAAATTTCTTGTTAAAAGAAGGTATTAAGTCAGTAGCTCCAATGTTTTCAATTCAACTACAACTAACTGAATACTTTAAAAGAAATATATTAACTTCTAGTTTTACTGGAGGTTTTCTTTTTAATACAAATACTTTTATAGATAAAAGAGGTTATTACTTTGGAATTAATCAAAATGGTGGAATTATAATTTTTAATATGTGGCAAAAAGATGCTGACAGAACAAATAGCAATATGGTTGTTACAGGGAGTTCAGGCTCTGGAAAGAGCTTAACAATTAAGCATTTAATTTATAATGAATTACCTAGAAGTAGAATCCTTATTATTGATGCTGAAGATGAGTATAGTTTTTTAGTAAAAAATTTAAAAGGAAAGATTGTAAATTGTGGAGGAAGTAATAATGGTCAAATATTAAATCCTTTACAAATTAGAGTAAATATGGATGATGAGGAAAACTTAAATGCAATAGCTCTACATTTTCAATTCTTACATACTTTTTTTGAAATACTATTTCCAAGTTTAACTGATCTAGAATTTTCAGCACTTGATTTAGTTTTAGAAGAACTATATGAGCAATTTGGAATTACTAAAGAAACTGATATTTCAAAATTTGAAAGCACAGATTTTCCAATACTATCTGATTTGTATGAGTATTTAATTAAGAAA
>JAGATI010000012.1 GCA_017621295.1 Clostridia bacterium
AGAAATACAGCAAAACAGAACAATCTAAACTATATTGAATTTTGGTCATATGATGACTTATTGAAATATTATTAAATAAAACATAATATATAATATACATGAAAAATATTCAAATAGTACAAGATATACAGGATTGTATATGCTATGGTAAAACTGTCTTAAAATGTCAGAACAATATTGTTATGTTGGGAGGGGGGGGTGATGAAAATCAATCTTATGAATATGAATTAATTGTTAAAGATGATGGAAAAATTAAAATAGCAAAGAATAAAATTACGGTAATATATGATTGTAAAGACAATACAAAACTAAATAACATATTTTATCGTTCAATTAGTGGTAATCTTGAAAATTATATTGAAAAAATATCAATAGACAATAAGCATTTTGAATTTGATAATAGTTGGTATGGCGATGTAATGTTTGATACTGTTGGAGAACATACAATAAATTATTATATAAAATCTGACATAGATATAAATGACAACATTGATCTTATTAAAACTGTACATTTATGGGAAGGATTAGGTTATAATACAAACTGTAAGACATTAATTGTCGGAAAAGAATATAGAATAATCCCAGATTTTTCACACAACAAATTTGTAAATATAAAATTATTAGCAGATAGTTGTGATATAATTTCATTCTATGGATGTGATTGTTTAGAAACAATAGAATATAATAAAATAACTAATATTAGTAGTGGATGTTTTAAAAATTGTGTAATGTTAAAGAGTTTACCCAATATAACACCAAATGATATTGTGCCACCATCATCTTTATTTGAAGACTGTTGGTCAGCAAATAATGTATATAAATTTCCAAATTATATTGGAGTAAATGATAGTACATTTAAAAATTGTAAAAATATAGAAAGCATAATTTTACATGATGGCATAACAATAATAAGTAAATCAGCATTTGATGGTTGTAAAAAATTAACAATAACAATACCAGCTAGTGTAAATAAAATAGATGTAGATGCATTTAAAGATGTTAAGAAGGTATATATGAAGAATCCTAATTATGAATCAATGTCAGGATATCCATGGGGTGCTACTGATATAGAATATTTACCTGATTAATTTAAAAGGGAGAATCTAAATATTTAGATTCTCCCTTGCTATATCTACTATTCTATCTAATATGACATATATTCCATTTGTTCTACCATTACCAACACTATTTGTCAATTTTAAGTCATCAATAAAATGCAACTTAGCATCTATTATGTCTTGTGGACATTGATTGTCTAATACTCTAAATATGAGATACATTATTCCTCTAATTATAGCAGCATCGCTATAATAACTATAAGACATATTTCCATTATCATTAAGATGGCCTTCTATCCATACATTATTTTGACATCCTGCTAACTTATTTTCTTCATTTCTATCTATGTTGCATCCTATATGCAACCCATAAGCTATTAATGTCTGATATATGTCCATCCAATCTTTTTTATTTGAAAATTCATTTACTATGTCTTTTTGTACCTCTTCTATTGTCATAGTATTTATAATGTCTTATATTTCTATTCGGTATAACATAAGGCTTAGCATATATCATATGTGGGGGTCTATGTCTTAATTGCCTATTATGATGATATGGTATGAAAACATTATGTCTATACCAATATGGATAGTTGTCAACATACACCATCCTATATCCTCTACCATAGTACATATGATAAGTCTTCAACTCAAAGTTGTCATCATATGTTGTTGTAGATATAGAGCAACTTGACAATACAATCATGGTTGCAAATAATATAGCAATAGCAATAATCTTTCTCATGGCCTCAATATGTCTACATAAACTTTATATATGTATAATAATAGAATTGGAATGCTTACTACATATGCTAATATTGGCGTTATATGCCATAATATAAAAAGCAATATGAATACAAGACACATATATGGCCACCATGTAAGAAGATGTATTATTATAGCTAATAGCATCAACCATAAAAATTTCAACAAATCTACAAAAAATCTAAATGTATATTTCATTTTCTAAACTTATATCTCTTAATTCTATCCATCATGTAATTGTATTGATGTATATAAAACAAATCTGACATCACAGTAATAAATACATAAATCCAAAATATTGTATAATTGAGATCATACCAGACAAACAGTCCACATATGATCTCAATCAACAATAATAGTATATAGTCTAATTTCAATATTGTCATACTTTATTTGATGAATATTTTGTAGTCATATCATTTATGCTGGTATTCATTGCAGACATAGCTGCAGAAAAATCTCCAGTATTTCTGTACATCTTAGTTGATGCATTTACTATATTGTAATAATTCCCATAATTTGATCTGTTACTATTACCAACATTTGTTATGCCCATTGCTACAGCATCTTTAGCATTCTCTATGTCTATTCCAAGATATACAAACTCCCAACCTTCTTCCTTTTGTTTGCTTATCATATCTTTTACTTTACTTGATGAATGCTCTATAGATGAATTTTCTTCACCATCTGTCATAATTACTATCAAATTCTTAGATGGTCGTTTGTCTTCAGATAAGCTGTCAATCCATTTCTTTGTCTCAATTATAGCTTCACCTACACCATCATATAATGCAGTTGATCCACCAACATCATAATTCAATGTTGAACTTATCTCTCTAACATCTATTCCTTTGTAAATATTTGTTACTTCTCCATTGAAATACCACAATGATATTGAGCATTGTCCCTCTTCTATATTCTTTTGTTCATCTATAATATTTGCAAATCCACCCTTTACATCATTTATAGATCCATACATGCTGCCAGATCTATCTATAATAAAGCAAACATGTATATGATTTTTACTATCGTCTTTCATAATTGTCTAATTAAAGAACTTTATTTTTGTATCTCCATTATATCCCTTCTCCCATACATACCAGCAATAACATAAAGATGATCCTATATTGTCTTGACCTTGAAAGTCTCCACCTTTGGCACATCCAAGTCTATTTGATGCTACATATACAGTCTTTATTGGATATTGTTCAAATAGCTCACGTCTCTTTTGTGTTTCAAGAAATTGAATTTTAAGAAACATAACTACTTTATGCCCATTAGTTACTGATTCCATAGCTTTTCTAACAAACTCAGTTGCATATTTGAATGGTGGATTTGTTACTATGTCACCATTCCATGTCTCGTTGCTGTTAAGAAAGTCTAATATCTCTATGTCACCAACTCTATCTATAATGTCAGAACATCTCACATTATATCCTCTGTCTTCAAATTTACTAGCTATATGCTTCATACCAGCAGCCGGCTCCCATATGTCTTTAGAGAATGTCTCTAAGTCAAATAATAAGTCAACAGCCTTAGGAGGAGTTGCATAAAAGTCATTCTCCTCCCTTTCAGCTTTTGTATGATTGCTAGCACCAAGTGTCACATAATTGTTATGAATGCTACTCATATTCTATATATATTCTCTGTCTATAAATTCTTTCATAAGTGGTTCAGCTAATTCCTGTGCTTGTGGATGTGGCTTACCTGTCTTTCCTAATGCCCGTAAGTCAAAGAAATGTTTCCAGTCATCTACAAATCCTGTCATTATTAATGGTGAACTGATAGCACATGGCAACACTACTCTTGCTTGCTGTGGTGACCACCCAAGCCGGATAAGATTGAGATATGCAGTTTCTGCTGCTTGTAAAGACCATAGCCACCAATCTATATCATTCCACATATTAGTATTGTAAGGTAATATAGTTCCCCATTCTTCCACATTATGCTCTGGTTCCACAGCATCATCAGTAGAACACCATGGCACGTAAGTGAATGTTACTTCATTGCCAAACTTATCTTTTGAATAGTTGCAGAATCTGGTAGATTCACGAGCAAATGAGAATGGTCTATGTCTTATGAACTCTTCTCCAGTAAATCTGTCAATTGCAAATTTTACAGTAACTCTCTTAACATGAAATTTAGTTGGCTTACTGATATATTCTAAATCATCTAACCATCCATTCTCAACTATAACCCTAAAGTTTGTTGTTATGAACAATACCCCATTATTTTCTACTAATCTAGAATATTTGTTGTTGACATATCTTTCTCTAATGTTCTCATATTTTCCACTAGTAATTGTACCTGGCACAACTTTTGATGCAAATTCAAAACAGTCATTGTTTCTATTTGCTGCAAGATATACTGTACCATGCTCAAGCATTGCATAATGCTTATTGTTGATCATTCTAAATACAAATGGCTCAGCTGATTCATCAGTCATCTTATCATCTGACTTATAGCATAATCTGCCACATTTCTCAATATGCTTAAACATATTTGTTAAATGTCTATCAGGAATAAGACAATCTTGTTCTATTATTTCAAATCCTGTCTTTATAAATCTCATAATTATTATTCTACATTCTTTTTCTTTTTCAACAACTCACTTTTCTTATAAGAAAATCTAAATATGTTGTCTATAATGTCCTTGTCATATGCAAATGCTGCATTATTTATGTCAAACCAACATTCATTATCTTCTATCTGCTTTCCTGGAAGATTCACTATATATACTTCTACATCATCTTCCTTTGTACCTTCTGGTAGATAATGTGCGAGCAATGCAGCTTTATATAGATATGTCTGTAATGTATAAGTATACCAGTTCAAATCAAGAAATATCTTTGCTGGACCAAGAAGATTGCCTGTATATTGTGTTGGCTTCTTATCTATAGTACCTGATGACTTCCAGTCTATGACAATCCATTTATTTTTTGCTTCATCATAAAATAGAGCATCAAATCTTCCTCTTATATAGAAATCATCTACTTTATAATAAAGCATCTTTTCTCTTGTAACATATTTCATATCTTTTTTCTCATATTCTGCATAAGATAAGAAGTCATCAAATGATTTGCATAAGTTGGCAAGTCTCTCATCACCATCTACATCATTGTCTAACTTAAACATATCCATGTCAGTCTCATCACCTTCAAGTACTGTCCCTATATAGTTGTCAAGCATCTTTCCATATCCTCTAGATACAGCACCTTTTGATTCCCACATAGCAAGTATTTCTTCTTTTGTCTTTTGATAGTATTGAGAATCTTTATTGAAGAAATGCTTATCATGAGTTCTTTGAGCAACTTTATCACTGTCAAAAGGAACACTAAGCATACCAAGTGCCTCTGAAACACTTAGAACATTTGCATTCTTATCAACCCATGAATTGTCAAAATCAATCTGTCTTTCTGTCTTTTCCATGTTTCTGTCTTTCTATTTTTACATATATTAATATATAGAAATATAGAACTTATGTACATACATTTCAACAATAACCCACAATATGATCCAAAAAGTTCATCATGGCCAAAGGGTGATTGTGTCATAAGAGCAGTGTCATGTGCTATGAAATGGACATGGAATCAGTCATATGAATATTGTGTATTGCATTCATCTTATGTTGGTGACTTACCAAATACACAAGAAGGATTTAGAAGAATAATGGAAGATCTACATTTTGAAAGAACTGTATTAGATGAGAAATATAAGATAAATGTTGAAGATTTTTGTAAAGAGCATAATGACGCAATATACATACTTAGTGTTGAAGGTATGTCTGGTCATGTAGTATGCTCTATATATGGAGACTGGTATGATGCATTTGACAGTAGTAAGTTTAGAGTATATGGATATAATAAGTTGACATATAGACCTCCATATATAAGAAAGCTTCCATTATTGTTGGCTATAAGATTGAGTATAAGAAAGTTTTTTAGAAAAAAGTTTAAAAAATATTGAAATTTTACATTTTGAAAACTATATTTGTATTAACTTATAAAAATTAAAGATAAATATGAAAGAGTTAGAAATTTACAAAAATGGTGGGCAATTAAGTAAAGAACAACTTAAGTCTATATATGATTATGCTAAAGAAGAATATTATAATGGTACAACAATCATGGAAGATTATGAGTTTGATGAACTTGAAAAGTTGCTTGGATTAGAGAATAAGTCATATGTCGGTACTAAGCACAATCCATCATATACAATAAAGCATCCATTCATTATGGGATCTTTGGATAAGATCCAGATACATCAAAGAGAAGATGGCAATGTATACTGGGAAGACTATATTATTGATGTATACAAATATGTTGAACCTCATATGCAAATAATAGTAACTCCAAAGTATGATGGTTGCTCATTTGAAGCTGTAATAAAAGACAACAAGGTTATCAGTATATCTTCAAGAGGTGATGGTCATTATGGAAAAGACTATTATAGTCATTTGATAGATCATGTCAACAAGGCAATAACTACTATAGAATTTGATGAATATGTAGTAAGAGGAGAAGTATTGATAAACAAAAACACTTTTAAAGAAAAGTATTCTGAATTTGTCAATCCTCGTTCTTTTGTATCTGGCATATTGAATAGAGACTATACAGAAGACATAAAGCACATATGTGATGATTTAGATATTGTAATATATGACATTAGAGTTAAGAAAGACAATACATGGAAAGATATTGACTGGAATTGCATAAAGTTTGGAAATACAAAATATGCTCCACAATTCTATAGAACTTACAATACTATAGATATTGAAAAGATGTATGAGGAGTTCCTCAACTATAGAATCAATGTTTGTGAATATGCTTTGGATGGCATAGTAATAAAGCCAATTGAAGGCTACAGAATAGACAATGTTACAAAATCAAGACCTAAAGATTGTGTAGCAATAAAGTTTATGCCAATATTAGAAGAGACAACTGTCAGAGACATACAATGGAATCTTGGAAAGTCAAACGAATACATACCAGTAGTAATAACAGATCCTGTAATAATGGATGGTAAGTCAGTGACAAAAGCTAAAGCTAACAATATAGGATATTTAATGAAC
Source organism: Clostridia bacterium (assembly GCA_017621295.1). Next base: position 6,895 of record JAGATI010000012.1, read on the forward strand.
AATAAAATATCTATAGGGACAAAAATAATATTCTCTTTAGCGGGCGACATTATCCCATACATATATAAAGTGACGGATACAACAAAATTCAATCCGAATAACATAAATATACCAAGTAATGCTGAGGTAGATGGAATTCATCTAATGGCTAATCTAAGTATAGAAGATATGAGAAAGCAATGTCTTAAAAATTCATTGAATACATTGAATATAAATAAGCTTGGATCTGTTGGTATAGAAAGTGTAGTTGAATGGGTATCAAATAACTGCAAAGGAGATGAATTTTTTGACATAGAATGTAGAGACATTCCTATAAATGTATTCTATCTTAAGCCATCAGACTTTGAAAATGCAATAGGTGGAAAAATTGGAAAGCAAGTAAGTAAGGAATTTGAAAAGTTGCTTAAAGACATTGACTTAAAGACTATAATAAAATCATGTACATTTAAGCTATGTGGAGACAAAGTAGTATCACAAATTGAGAACTATATGCTTGGAAGATCTTACAGTTTTGCTTCTATGAGCAGAGAAGCTTATGAATGGTGTATGGATGAAAATTCCAATGAAATGAATACATTAAAAGACATATTAGATGCTATAGGATATAGTATAGATGACTTTAAGAATAGAATTAGTATAAAAGAGTTGCATGTTGACAATCAAATACCTGTAATATTGACTGGTGAGCCAAATAACTATAAGTCAAAGGGTGAATTCTTAAAGATGAATCCTAAATATAAGCTTACTAGTTCATGGAAAGAAGTAAAGATTGTATTTACTAATTCTATGAAATCAAATACAGGTAAGATGAAAAAGGCAAAGGAGAAGAACATAGAAATCCAATTGTACTAATCTAATAATGTGTGCAATAATGAACAAGACAAAATTCTTAGTCAACAAAAGAATATATAATGTCATTAATCAATATGTATATCATCCAAATACAAAGGATGAACTTACAAACATTATTGTTGATCATTTTACAGTAGGTGAGTATGACTTAAATGACATTGATGTATCTAACATAACAGATATGCAAGATCTTTTCTTTAATATAATTGATGAATTCCCAAATATTGAGAATTTTGATGTTAGTAAATGGAATGTCAGTAATGTCACAAATATGTCATGTATGTTCTTAAATTGTGAGAAGTTCAATTGTAATATAAACAATTGGAATGTAAGCAATGTTAGAAATATGAGATATATGTTTTGTAATTGTAATAAATTCAATCAACCACTTGACAATTGGAATGTAAGCAAAGTTGAGAATATGAACAGTATGTTCTATGATTCTAATGCATTCAATCAAAACATTGACTGTTGGGATGTAAGCAATGTCAAAGAAATGTCAGATATGTTTGCTAATTGCTATGAATATAATCAACCACTAAATAGTTGGAATGTCAAAAACGTGACAAATATATCTAAAATGTTTGGAAGTTGCTTTAAGTTTGATCAGCCATTAGACAATTGGGATGTAGGCAATGTGAAAAATATGATTGAGACATTCATGTATTGTAAGAAATTCAATCAAAACTTAGATAGTTGGAATGTAAGTAATGTTTATGCAATGCAAGCAATATTTTATGGTTGCAATTCTTTAAATCACACACCTGTATGGTTTAAATAATTTTTATTATAAATTTATAATTTACAATCCTTAAATATTTATATTTAAGGATTTTTTATATTGTAAAATTTAATATATTTTTAATTAAAATACAAAAACATTTGCTATGTTTTAAAATATTAATTTCGTGACTTCTAAGACATTTTAAATATCCCAAAACCATAGGATGATAAATTATATTACTTTAATATGAAAGTGTCTTAGAAAGGGCGAGAGACATGTCTACACTCATTCTAGTGAAACGTCAATAAAATTAATATATATAACTAATAAGATATTATGTGGTTTAGAATAAAGCTATCAAGAAATATAGTAGATTCTAAAGGTAGAGATAAGAAGATACAAGAAACATATCTCACAGAATCTGACAATTTTGCTGAAGCAGGATATAAAGTAGTTAAAGTTGTAGGATCTGAAGCTGAAGTTGAAGATGTTTGTATGATAAAGTCATTTAAGCCATCTGCAAATGAATATGTTGAAGGAAATAAGATATTTGTTGTAAAAGTGGCTCAAGATATGAATATTGATGATGTCATAAAGACTGTAAAATATTCATTACCTGCATTTGCAAACACAAATGAAGAGCTTCAATCAATAATGAAAGACTATATAAGTCAAGGATTAGATGATATGAGACTAACTACTATATCAGAAACAAAATGGATATATATCAAATAAAATATTATGATAAACTTAAATGAATTTCTTGTAAATAAAAGAATAAACAAAAAGATAGATCAAAAGACTGC
>JAGATI010000070.1 GCA_017621295.1 Clostridia bacterium
ATCATCATATTCTTTTACTTTTCCCTCATTCTCCATTTCTTCCAAGGAGATTAACCTATGAACATTTGAAACTTTATATAATAATGCTTTATACTCTACAGTACCACCATCTCTTAATTGTAATCTAATCGGAAATAACAAAATCAATAAAACTACAACTATTAAAACTATTATTACTTTCTTATTCATAAAAAACATCTCCTATAAATCAAAATATACTTTTACTTGTTTTTGTATATCTGCATCAAGTTCTTCTATTGTTCCATCTGTATGTATTTCTTCCATATCATTTCTTACATTACTTGGAAAAATACTTTTCATATCATCAGCATAATAGCTACCATCTCTTGGAATTTTTACATTAGTAACAACAAATTCGTCATCTTCTTTTACTAAAATAAATTTATACGGAATTGATGAACCACCATCTTGCTTAATTTCATTATTTTCTAAATAATATTTTTCTTCTAATATCCAAGCATATATAATATAACATACATCTCTTTTTTCTTCTTGAATTAAATATACTCTCATACTAGCAAATGTTTTTGCACTTTCGTGATGTTTTTCATTATCGCCTTTATCTACAATATAATTCATTACTGCATTTTTTATTTCTTCTTCTGGTAAATCAATAGGTGGTGCATAAGAATATCCCCAATTACTAAATAACACAGGTTTATTATTCTTCATTTTATTTCGGTCTATTAGATACATAGCAAAAATCAAAATTGCAATTAAGCATATAATTAAAACAATAATTGATATTTTCTTTTTCATATAATTCCTCCTCACTATTTTTTATGAGTTAATTTATATATAATTGTACCAAACAATAAACCAATGCTTGATACAACTAGATACCAAATAGAATGAATTAAAGCCGATTCATTATAGTGAATAAACATTGATGGTATAAACATTATAGCCACTATAATAGAATATAAATATTTAATCTTACTTTTGGATATACTAGCAATTATTATTGATAAAACAAAAGTTAATATTAAAATTAGTAATACCATTCCTATTGCACCAATATTTCCCATACTTATTGGTAACAAATAAAATATAAATACTTGTAATAATAATATAATTATTTCTTTTAAATATTGTTTCATATATTTTCCTCCACTTATACAAATTACTATTTAATTTTATAATATTAATTAATATTTTTTAGGAAAATACTCTTTTCCTAATTGCCACAAATATCTGTCTATATCTTTTAGATTATATTCATCAATATTATAAAATTTTTTAAAGTCTATAAGTATTTCTTTGAATTTTTTATAATTCTTTAGATCTTCTTTTTTAAATCTTGAAAAGTTATCTCTTTTATTAAAGTATAAAAGTATCTTTTCTACATAACTATCGTATATAGGATATAAAACTGGGAAATGATGACTACAATATTTAGTTGCAAATGAATAAAAACATTTTTCTTTACCATTTATAGTAATTTTTGAAATATCATTAACTAATGTTTCATCTCCATTTTTTAATCTTTCATCTATATTCAGATTCAAAATATGTTTAGCAACAGGAAATATTGAAAATATATTTGTACTATAAAAATCATTTAACGAACTCGCTTTAATTAATATATCCTCTATTTCTGTATTTTTTGGATATGTATGAAAGAATAATTTATCTAAACTTCTTTCTTGTAAAACATAATTTTCTAATGAATCCCATAAATTTAAATATTTTACAACTTCTTTTTTGCAAGGTCTAGGTATATCTAACATATTAATCTCTCCTATAAATTATTTTCTAAAACATTCTATCGCTTTTATTAGTTCTTTAGTTTTAATATATGATTCGTTAGATTCAAAATTTTGTTCCAATTCAAATTCTTCTATATTCTCTTCTAAAGAACTAATAATATCTTCAGGACTATTATTTAAAGTATTAATTATTTCCTCTAATGCATGTTTTCTCGCATCAGAATCAGTTATTATATTACCAAAGTCATCACATAATCCATACCAATCTATATCTGCTTGATATTCTAGTATTAATTCAGCTAATTGTTCTATATTATCCATTGCATTCTCCTTATATTAACTATTAAATTTACTATAAGTATAATATTCATATTTTTTTCCAGAAGTTTCAATATGAGAATATTTAAGTCTTTTAACCTCTTGTGGTGCATCCTCTACCATTCCAGTATATACTTCTATATCATCTAAATAAACTGTAATATCAAGTAATCTACTTGAACCAACTTGTTGATAAAGTTTATCTGAATCATCATATTTCATATATCATTACCTCTTTATTTTAATATTCATGTTCATTATAGCATACTTTTTAAATATTAGTATCTTTCTGGAGATTTTTTTTCATTATTTTTTTCTTCTTTCTCCTCTTTTTCGTCTGCAAATACTTCATGAGAATTTTCATTTATCTTTAGTTCAGCATCTAATAATTCTAATTTTTTTAGTTTTTCTTGATACTCTTGTTCTTTTGGAAATTCTTTTTCTAATTCTACTTTAGCATTTTCTAATTGTAAATAAACATTATCTAGCTTATCTCTTTCAGATGGTATATCTTTAGAAATGTTTTCTAAACAATTATTAATTCTTGTTATATTTCCATTAATATCAGTACCTAAATCTAAAGAATAGCTATATTTGTTTTTTAACTTTAATTCTACACTTTTATTAAATGAATCAAAACTTATTTCCATTTTAAAACCACGATATTCTCCTATTTCTTTAACTTCCATTCCTTTTATTGTTTGAATACTTTCTAATAGTTTCTTTCCTGCATCTTGTTTTTCTTTATATGTAATATTGTCAATTTTCATAGGAGAAAAACCATCTGCATTAGGAATAGTAAATTGTTCAAGTTTAATAATATCTTCTTCCATTGCAGCAATTTTATTATTTAATCTAGTAATTTCTTCTGGATAATATTTTAAAACTTTATCTTGTAGAGAATATTTTTGATTCATAAAATCTTGTCTTAATAATCTTAATTTTGCGACCTCTGTTTCAAGTGATACCTTTTCCATAATTCTGGGATTTCCAGTAGCTAATGCTTTTATTTCTCCATAAGTTAATGCTTTATCATCAATATCTTCCATAGTTCTTGATGGTGTTCTTGATGTCATTATTTGAGAAATGAATTTTTGTTTTTGCTCTACAAGTTGATACATATAACTATCAAAGGTTTTTTCTGTTACATAAGAATAAACATATACTTTTTTATTCTTATTTCCTTGTCTAATCATTCTACCATTTCTTTGCGTTAAATCAGATGGTTTCCAAGCACAGTCTAAATGATGTAATGCAATTAATTTATCTTGGACATTAGTACCTGCACCCATTTTTTGTGTAGATCCTATTAAAACTCTAACATTTCCTTGCCTTACTTTGCTAAACAATTCTTTTTTCTTAATTTCAGTATCTGCCTCATGTATAAATGCAATTTCATTTTCAGGAATACCTTTTAAAATTAATTTCTTTTTTAGCTCGTTATATACATCTGTAAATTCTTCTTTTTGAAATCCATTCATATCTTTAGGTGTAGATAAATCACAAAACACAAGTTGTGTTGCTTTAATATCCATATTTTCATTCCAAATTCTATATATATTATCACAACATGAATTTACTTTACTATTTTCAGCATCAGGTAATAATGGATTTATTAACCTTTGGTCAAGTGCAAGTTTTCTACCTTCATTTGTAATTTTAAGCACATTATCTATTGATGCATCAACAGAACCTTGCCTTATTCTTTCTGCTCTTTCTCCTAATTCTTTTACCATTTCACATTGTATTTCACTTGGATTTACAACTATATTTATATTTTCAAATTCTGGTGTTGGTAAATTTAATGTTTCTGCAGTTTGAATATCTGCAACTTCTTTAAATAAAGCCATTAGTTCTGGCAAATTATGAAATTTAGCAAATCTTGTTTTTGCTCTGTACCCTGTTCCCTCTGGTGCTAATTCAATAGCTGTAACTGTTTCGCCAAATGTACTAGCCCAGTTATCAAAATGTTCTAAACTATTATCTTGAAGTTGCTCATACTGTAAATATCTTTGCATAGTATATAATTCTGCCATTGAATTACTTACAGGAGTTCCAGTTGCAAATACTGTACCTTTTCCATTAGTAATTTCATCTAAATACCTACATTTCATATATAGATCAGTAGATTTTTGAGCTTCAGATTGCGCTATACCACCTACATTTCTCATTTTAGTATATAGAAACAAATTCTTATAACTATGTGCTTCATCAACAAATAACTTGTCTACACCCAATTCTTCAAATGTTACAACATCATCTTTTTTCCCTTGATTATTTAGTTTATCAAGTCTTGTTTCTAAACTCTTACGAGTTTTTTCCATTTGTTTAATTGTATAGTTTTCGCCTTTATTAGCTTTTTCTACTGCAATACCATTTGTTATATCACTAATTTGACTTTCTAAAAGTTTAATTTGTCTTTCAACTGACATTGGAATTCTTTCAAATTGAGAATGTCCTATTATTACTGCATCAAAATCTCCTGTCGCAATTCTACTACAAAACTTTTTTCTGTTTTTTGTTTCAAAATCTTTTTTTGTTGCTACAAGTATATTAGCTGATGGATATAATTGTAAAAACTCACTTGAAAATTGTTCTACTATATGATTAGGTACTACAAATAATGACTTATTACATAAACCTAATCTTTTACTTTCCATTGCAGCTGCAACCATTTCAAATGTTTTACCTGCACCAACCTCATGTGCTAATAATACATTGTTTCCATACAATACATGTGCAACTGCATTTAATTGATGTTGTCTTAATTTAATTTCTGGATTCATTCCTACAAACTCTATATGTGATCCATTATATTCACGAGGTCTAATTGAATTAAATTTTTCATTATATATTTGTACTAATTTATTTCTTCTATCTGGATCTTCCCATATCCAATTTAAAAAAGCCTCTTTTATAGAATCTTGTTTACTTGATGCTATTGCAGTTTCCTTTCTATTTAAAACTCTTTGTTTTCTCCCTTGTTCATCTATAATAGTATCAAATATTTTAACATCTTTTAAATTTAAAGTTTGTTCTATTATTTTATATGCATTAATTCTAGTAGTACCATAAGTAGAATAAGATTTTACATTATCTCTATCAGAACTTTTTCCATCTATATGCCATTCAGCAGTAATAGGAGAATATCTTACTTTAATATCCCATCTTTTATAATATGGTGTATTTAAAATATCAAATATAAAATCTTTTATAATTTCTGGTGGTATCCATGTAGCACCTAATTTAATTCCAATTTCACTTGCACCTAAATCCTTTGGCATAACTTCTTTAAGTTTTTCAACATTAATATTAAATCTTGGATCTTCCTTTGCAAATTCTTGTGCAATTTTAAGTTTTTCTCTTATGTTTCCAGATAGATATTCATCTGCAGTAACCCATATATTTGGATTACCATAATCTGGTACATTATAAATAACACCATTCAAATTTTTTATAATTGTATCTATATCAATATTGCAAAGTTGATGCATATAATCTAAATCTACTTTAGCTTTATCTTTTAGTGAAATTATTAACGCCTCATCTGCAGTATCAACTTTAGTTATTTCTTTTTTAGCTCTAATTGTTCTTTTATTGAACATATCAGCTTTTCCAATAAAATTACCTTCGCCATCTAACTTTTCAAGTGAGCAAAGTAAAAAATAACTACTATCATTAGAAAATGCATTTTCATTTGCTCTTGAATTAATTATTCCATATTCTTTAGTAAATCTGTCATATATACTATTTAGTTTAGCTTGTGCAATATTAATTTCTTCATCAGAGTAATCTTTCATTTGAAAATCTATCAATTCTCTTGTTTGTTCTCTTAAAGCAATTAAACCTCTAATTCTATTTTGATTAGTTATAGGTAAATCATCTTGCAATATCATTTTTGAATTTTCTCTAAAATAGATTTTATTATCAACTATTGTATAAGAAAAGTTTTTTACATCTGGCAATGCAGGTATTGAAGTATCAGCTTGCTCTATTTCATTTTCAATGTATGTATCTTGAGATCGGGAAGAGCACACGTCTG
>JAGATI010000071.1 GCA_017621295.1 Clostridia bacterium
ACTACTAGATAAAAGTAGTTTTCTATTTATTTTTTTATAATTCATACTACTAATAATTGTTCTTTTTTGTATATTTTCTTTTTTAAAGCTAGATAAAATTAAACATATTACATATACTAAACCTGCTAAAATACTATAGTTTGCAAAATTATAATAAAAGCATGCTTTCGATAAATTATCTGTATCTAATTTTGAACTAATTTCTATTTTAGTTTCCTTTGATAGAGTTTCATTTATTTTGCTTGTTAGCTCTTCTTCTGATTCGACATTTTTTACATATGTATTTGCTATCTTAATATATCTTGAAAGTAGCATTTCAGTATATGAAGCTGAATAATCTCCTGTGCTTTTAATCTCTATTTCGGGATTATTTCCTTTTAAAAACTCTTCTCTAAATTTTTCTGGTATATATATAATATAATTTACATCTCTATAAAATAACGCATCATTTACTTTTTCTTCATCATTTTCTATATCAATTATGTTACTATTATTTTTTATATAATCTACAAAATTTTTAGTAATTCCTTTTTCTTCATCTTTATTTATTATTAATACATCAGGCTTTTCCGCTACAAAATTTGTATTATTTTCACTTGTTTGCATATTGAATCCACCAAAAAATATTAAAAATACTGTATACATAATGATAGGTAATTTGCATTTGTTTAATACTTTTAAAAATGTTTTAAATACTGTCATATTTTTGCCTCCTTAAACTGAAATACGAAATAGTAATCATAATAAGTGCAAAAATGAGTAGGCTTGCTATATTAAAGACAAATCTATCTAATGTATCATAATAATATAAAGAGTAAAATCCGTCTGTTATCATACTTGCTGGATTCAATTTATTTACAATAGGTATATTTTTATCTACAATATATTTCATTGTAATTCCCATCATTCCAGATAAAAAACATCCGAAGCATTGTAACAGATATAACGATTCCAGTTTTTATATTATCATTTGCTTTTAATAAACTTCCTATTGCAATTCCAAGTGATAAACCAGCTAAAGCTCCACATAGAGCTAAAATGATAATTAATGGTAAATTATCTCCATAGTCTACTTTTAATACAAAAACAGTATATGCAAATAATATAGCAAGACCAATTAATTGTGTTACATAACTTGCTAAACTACTACTAAATATTAATTTGAGTTTACTAGTAGGCGAGCTTGCTATTCTTTTTCCGTATAGCACTCATATTAGGTAAGTTTTGATTAATTGCTACCATACCAAGTATACCTCCATATAAGCATGCCATTGCAATTAGTGTATAAAATTCTATCATTGTATAACTTAAATTATTATTTGATATATTTTTTAGTTTAACTTCTTGATTATTAGTCATTTCAAATATACTTTTATATAAATTTTCATAATTTATATTATAATTTCCACTTGTTATTTCTTTTTTTATTTCATCTTCTGCTATAGTTTGTACTATTCCGTGCTGTTTGATTTATTTCTTCTGTTACATGTTTAAAAATTGTTTCATTAATTCCACTACTGTTTACTACAATTTTGGGATTATTTTCTTCTAATATCATATAACCTACTATTTCATCTTTTTCTAGTAATTCTTTTGCAGATTCTTCTGTTACTAGTTTTAAGTTAAATAATCTATCTTTATTATTTTCATCACTTAAAGTCTTAAATGCTTCTTTGAAAATTTCGTTATTTTTAAATTCCTCATTTTCAATTATTGCTATATTTATAATGTCTAATTTTTCGCTATTTTCAATATTTGAAAAAGCCATATTAAAAAATGTTCCGAAGTATTATTGGAAAGGCAAAAGTCCAAAATATTAGCATTTTATTTTTAAAGAGAGTAATAAATGCATATTTAAAATTATGTATAAACATTAGTCACGTAATTCCTTTCCTGTTAATTCCAAGAAAACATCATTTAAAGTAGGTCTTTCTGAATATATTTTATTATATTTAATACTCTCTTTTTTTAAATAATCTATAAATTCTACTAGATTATTCTTGCCTTTTTTATATGTAACTAATAATATGTTTCCATTATATGTTACTTCATCTACATTTTCTAATTTTTTTATTCTGTTAATATATTCTTCTTGCATCCCATTTATTTCTACTGTAACCTTTTCTTCAATTTTAGCAAGTTCTTTTAATTTATCAGTTGTACCTTCTGCTAAAACTTTACCTTTGTCTAAAATAATTACTCTATCACAAATAATTTCAACTTCTTCCATATAATGAGTTGTATATAAAATTGTTGCTCCATTCTCTCTTAATTTTTTTATGCCATCTAATATATTGTTTCTACTTTGAGGATCTACTGCTACTGTTGGTTCATCTAAAAATATTAGTTTTGGCTTATGTGCTATTCCACATGCAATATTTAGTCTTCTTAAAAGACCTCCTGATAACTGCTTTGGATAAAATTTTCTAAATTCATCTAAACCGAACTAGACTAATTGCTTCATCAATATATTGTTTTCTTGTACCTTTATCTTTAATATATAATCCACAAAAATAGTCTATATTTTCATATACTGTTAATTCATCAAATACTGCTACATCTTGAAATACTACCCCTATTTTGCGTTTGATATCATAACTATCTGGTCCGCATTTGCTTTCCAAAAATGTCTATTTCTCCACTTCCAAAATTTAATAATGATAATATACAATTAATTGTTGTGGATTTTCCACTTCCATTTGGTCCGAAGTAAACCTAAAATTTCTCCTTCATGAACTTCAAAAGATAAATTATCTATTGCTTTTAAGTTCTTATATTGTTTAGTTAGATTTTTAACTTCTATTACGTTATTCATCTTTTTCCCCCTTTTATTATTTGTTTATAACGATTTTATTATATCATATTAGAAAATTTTGTATATAATAAATTGTTGTTTTTGTTTAGATTTATGTTAAAAAATGGTTACTTGGTTATACATACAAAAATATATCTTGATTTATTATATATTATTTTATCGAAAATAGTTTTTATTTATAATACTCAAATAAATTTCATTTTCTTATATACACTAATTATAAAAACTAGCAATGCATATTCACACATTGCTAGTATCACTTATTAATACATCATGTTTAAGGCACTAAACATAATATCTTTAATTTAATCCTTAACTATACTTTTTTCTGCAAAACTATTATTTACAAGCTTGCTATATGGAGCCTTCTTATCTAATTCACCTGCCATAGTCATAACATCTTGAAGTAATTCAAAAGACTCCTCTTTTAGTACTGGATTATCATTCCATGCATCTATATCTTTGTAGTTTTGTATTACATTTGCAAGTAAGCTTAAATCTGTATCTGGAAAAAAGCTTTGAACTACTTTTGCAATTTCTTCTGCTGAATGCTCATTTACCCATTTTTCACCTTTATAAATTGCATTTGTAAATCCCTGTATTACATCTTCATTATTTTGAATATAGCTTTTTTTAGCAAAATATGCTGTATATGGTATTTCTCCTGCTGCTTTGCCAACAGATGCTACAACATAACCTTTTCCTTCATTTTGTATAAGTGATGCTGTTGGCTCAAATAGTGTCACATATTGTGCTGTTCCACTTGAAAATGCTCCTGCCATTAAATCAAATTTTATACTATCATCTAATGTTAAGTCAGTTTCAGGATTTATTCCATTTTTCTTTAAAACATATTCTAAAGTCATATATGGAACTCCACCTTTTCTTCCAGGTATTACTGTTTTTCATTTTAAATCTTGCCAGCTAAAGTTATCTGTTTTTTCTTTTGCAACTAAAAATGAACCATCTTTTTTAGTCATTTGTGCAAATACTTGGCAGAAATCTTCTTTTCCCTCATTATATACATAAATTGATGCTTCTGGTCCTGCAAATCCTATATCTACTTGATTTGCTAAAACTGATGTCATTACTGCATCTGCTCCTTGACCTGTTGTAAGTTCTATTTCTATTCCATTTTCTTTAAAATATCCATTATTTATTGCTACATATTGTGGAGCATAAAAAACAGAACGAGTAACTTCACTTACCTTAATATTTTTAATATTAATTACATTATTTTGATTTTTGAAAATTGATATTCCAAAAGTGGAACCAATAACAACAATTATAATAAAAATTCCGATTATAATATTTTTTTTCATAAAAAAACTCATTCCTTTCTTTTAAGGCACACATAGTAATGAAAGATTTTTTATTTCTTTCAAACTATTCCTCCCTCTTTTAGTTTTCTCCAATGTTTCCGGTTTTAAAGTTCAGATATAATAAATAAAAAATTCCATTCTCGAAGGCGCTTTAGTTATGCACGAATTCAGATTATAGATACACACTATAAACATATACATTAATTACTGTCTCAATGCTCGAACTCGTTTTTTATTTATTATATCTGAACTTTAAAACCTAATTTGAGAAATAATTTCATTAAACAATATATTGTTTATTTAAACTTCTTACTTTTTAGGATAAATTTTTCTAATAAAATTACACATTCATACATTACTCCTGCAACTATTCCAAGTATTATTACACTTGCCATTACTAAATCTAATTTAAATACCTGACCACCATATACTATTAAATAACCAAGTCCAGCTTTTGATACTAAAAACTCACCTGATATTACACCAACTAGCGAAAGTCCAATATTTACCTTTAATGAATTTATAAATGTTGATATATTGGCTGGTATTACAATTTTAGTTAATATCTGCCATTTACTTGCATTAAATGTTTTTGCCATTTTTATTACTTCTTTATCTGTTTTTAAAAATCCATTTAAATTTTCAAGTATAGTTACAACAAGTGAAATTGCAATTGCCATAACTATAATTGCAGGAGTGCCTGCACCTACCCAAATTATAATTACTGGACCGAAGTGCAACTTTTGGCAAACTATTTAAAACAACTAAAAATGGTTCTGATACCTTTGCTAAAAAATTTGACCACCATAATAAAATAGCTATAAATATTCCAAGTAAAGTTCCAAGTAAAAAGCCAACTACTGTTTCATATGTTGTAACTAAAACATGTGTTAATAAATCATTTTGTGACAAATTCATAAAAGTATTCAGTATTCTACTTGGCTTACTTGTTATAAAACTATCTATTATTCCTTTATCTGCAAGAAATTGCCAAAGAGCTAGAAAACCTGCTAATATTAAAATTTGCGCTAAAAAAACTTGTATCTTCTGTTTTCTTAAATTTCCTAGATATGTTTTTCTTTCTTTTGATATAATCTTACTTTTCATCTACACCCAGCTCCTTCCATAATGTATTAAAATATTCACTAAATTTAGGGCTTTCTCTACAATTTAAAGGAGTTCTTCCGCTTTATACCAAACTCTATTTTATGCACATCTTTTATTGTGCCTGGTCTTTTGCTTAATACAAGCACTCTATCAGACATACTTATAGCTTCTGAAATATCATGTGTTACTATAAGTGCTGTAATATGTTCTTTTCTTAATATTTCATAAATATCATTTGTTACCATTATTCTTGTTTGATAATCTAATGCAGAAAAAGCTTCGTCTAATAATAGAATTTTTGGTTTTACAGCAAGAGTTCTAATTAATGCCACTCTTTGCCTCATTCCACCAGAAATTTCTGATGGATATTTATCTTTAAATTCATATAGATTATATTTTTTTAGTAATTCTTCTACATATTTTATGTTACTTTCGTTTTTCTTTCCCTTAATTTCTAATCCAAATAAAGCATTATTTAAAATAGTTTTCCATTCAAGTAAGCAATCTCTTTGAAGCATATAACCAATTTTCGGAGAAATACCATCTACTTTTTCATCTTCTATGTATATTTCTCCTTCACTTTTGCTTTCCAATCCTGCTATAATCGAAAGTAATGTTGATTTTCCACATCCGACTTGGTCCTATAATACTTACAAATTCGCCTTTGCTCACTCTAAAAATGACATTTTTTAAAGCTTGCACTTCGCCATCTTTGTTCTGATATTTTTTTCCTACACTCTTCACTTCTAAAATATTTGCCATAATTTTCCTCCTATTAATTTATCCTGATATATTTTATGTAAAACTGTTTGAAAGTGAGACTATAAATGAATAAGAATTCTAAATATTTGTATATGTTATTGCAAAAAAATAGCATTTATTTTAGATTTTTTTAAACCTAAAATAAATGCTATTTTAAATAGTCTTTCCTAAATTAGATGATGATTTGTTACTGCTTGGCATTATTTTCTAAATTACATATAAAATTAGTCCGTAGCCTGTGTATTTATATATAA
>JAGATI010000072.1 GCA_017621295.1 Clostridia bacterium
GAAGCAGGTGGAGAGAAGCTAGAAGAAAAATTATGTATAAGACCAACATCAGAGACAATAATAACAACAATGTACTCAAAATGGTTGAATTCATGGAGAGATTTACCATTTGTATATAATCAATGGTGTAATGTTTTAAGATGGGAAAAAGAGACAAGACCTTTTTTAAGATCAAGAGAATTTTTATGGCAAGAAGGACATACTATTCACGAAACAGCAAATGAAGCAAAAGAAAGAACCATGCAAATGCTTGAAGTATATTCTGATGTAGTTGAAAATCTTTTAGCTATACCAGTAATAAAAGGTATAAAGACAGAAAAAGAAAAATTTGCAGGAGCAGAAGAGACATACACAATAGAGACAATGATGTATGACGGAAAGGCTTTACAAACTGCTACATCACATTATTTTGGACAAAATTTTACAAAACCGTTTAATGTGAAATTCCAGAATAGAGATGGAAAAGAAGAGTATGCATATCAAACTTCATGGGGAATAACAACAAGGTTAATAGGTGCAATAATAATGGCACATGGAGATAATAGAGGATTAAAGTTACCTCCAAAAGTGGCACCAACTCAAGTAGTAGTGGTTCCAGTAGCAATGCATAAAGATGGTGTAAAAGAAAAGGCAACAGAGTTATTCAATAATTTAGAGAAACACTTTAGAACAGAAATAGATGTAAGAGAACAATACTCACCAGGTTATAAATTTAATGACTGGGAAATGAGAGGAGTTCCAATAAGAATAGAAATAGGACCAAGAGATATTGAAAACGATGTATGTGTTTTAGTAAGAAGAGATACAGCAGAAAAAATTGTTGTAAACCTAAGAGAAGTAAATACTAAAGTAGCAGAAATGTTAGAAGATATACAAAATAATATGTATAAAGTATGCAAAGAAAGAATGGAACAAAAAACAACAATAGCATATACATTAGATGAATTTATACAAAAGATGAACACAAACCAAGGATTTATAAAAACAATGTGGTGCGGAGATGTAGAATGTGAGAACAAAATAAAAGATATTACAGCAGCAAAGTCAAGATGTATGCCTTTTACACAGGAAAATTTATCAGATAAATGTGTATGTTGTGGAAAACATGCAAATAAAATGGTAGTATGGGGAAGACAATACTAAAAAAGTCTTGAAAAGTTTTAATAGGATATCCTGTTAAGTCCTAACAAAAAGTGTGTTTATTGCAACAAGCACAATAACTATATTTACGATAATTAAATATAGAAATCAAAAAATATAATATCAACAAATTATATAGAAGATAAAAAAATAGCTAATTTAGCTATTTTTTTATCCGATTTTCAAAATCACTATTTAAAATAGTCTATGTCTATTCTTTACTTTCTTCTTCAATTTCTCTATTTTCAGTTATAT
The DNA here is from genome assembly GCA_017621295.1 of Clostridia bacterium. Next base: position 1,396 of record JAGATI010000072.1, read on the forward strand.
TGCAGCATTCATTAGGATTCTGAAAACTTAAATACCAATTCATTCCATTTCTATTTTGACTAATTTGTTCATTTCTTTCTTGTAATTCACAAAATGTTTTAGGAATAGGAGATATTATTGGATTGCAAGGAACCCAGTTTGCAGGAGTGGAAGCTTTATTCATATCTGCAACTTGAAGAGCTTGAACAGTTCTTAAAATTTCTGGAATACATCTTCCAACATTCATTGGATATACTAAAATTGCACGTACAATTCCTTTGTCATCAATAATAAATACATTTCTAACAGTTTCTGTATTACTTATATCATTTGAAATCATTCCATATTTTCTAGCAATCTGTCCATTTCTATCAGCTATGATAGGGAATGGAACACATATTCCTGTTTTACAATATATATCATATAGCCATGCTAAGTGTGATGCGTTACTATCAACACTAAGTCCTATTAAACAAGTATTTAATTTTTCGAAATATGTATTTGACTTTGCAAAAGCAATTATTTCAGTAGTACAAACAGGAGTGAAGTCGCCTGGATGTGAGAAGAGAACAATCCATTTACCTTTATAATCATTAAGATTAATATTACCCATAGTGGTTTGAGCTTCGAAGTCTGGAGCATACATACCAATTTTTATATTTCCGTTCATCATTATTTCATAATCCATAAAATTAACCTCCAATCATTTTTTATATAATATGTGATTCATTATAATTTGTTTCCAAAAGGTAGGGAATATTTAAAAATAAAATAATAAAAACAAATAAGTAACCATAAAGAGTTGACACGCATGGAGATTATTTTACATTTATGTTAAGTTAGTGCCAATGTCCAAAGATGATTTTGATTAAGTATATAGGCCAGTTTTCAAGATTAAATATATAAAAATTATAAAAAAGTAATATATGGATATACTAAACAAATGAAAGAAGGTGATAAAATGGATACAAATCAAAAAATTAATTGTACAGTAGAAAGCTGTAAATTTAACAATCAAGAAAAACAAAAATGTGAATTGAAACAAATTATAGTAACACCAACAAATAATTGTAATACTAAGAATTGTGATGAATCTATGTGTGGTAGTTATGAAAATGATAAATAATATATTGACTTTATTAATAAATAGCAATAAAATAAGCGTAGTTTAATAAGAATTAACTATTAAAGATAAAAGTTAAAGGAGGAAATTTTATGCCATTAGTAACAACTAAGGAAATGTTTGAAAAATCAATGAAAGAGAAATTTGCTATAGGAGCATTTAATGTAAATAATATGGAAATAATACAAGGAATTGTAGATGCAGCAGCAGAAGAAAAATCACCTGTAATACTTCAAGCATCACATGGAGCAATAAAATATGCTAGAGTTCCATACTTAAGAAAGATGATAGAAGCAGCATTAGAGGAACATGATATTCCAATTGCACTTCATTTAGATCATGGACCAGATTTTGAAACATGTAAAATGTGTATAGATAATGGTTTTACATCTGTTATGATAGATGGTTCTAAATATGATTTTGAAGAAAATGTAGCTTTAACTAAAAAAGTAGTAGATTATGCACATAGTAAGGGTGTTGTTGTAGAAGCAGAACTTGGAAAATTAGCAGGAATAGAAGATGATGTTAATGTATCTGAACAAGATGCCATGTATACAGATCCTGAGCAAGCAAAAGAATTTGTAGAAAGAACAGGATGTGATTCTTTAGCAATTGCTATAGGAACAAGTCATGGTGCATATAAATTTAAAGGTGAAGCAAAACTAAGATTTGATATATTAGCAAAAATAAAAGAATTAATACCAAACACTCCAATAGTATTACATGGTGCATCTACTGTTATACCAGAGCTTGTTGCGACATGTAACAAATATGGTGGGGATATCCCAGGAGCAAAAGGTGTTCCAGATGAAATGTTACATGAAGCAAGTTTATCAGGTGTATCTAAAATAAATGTAGATACAGATTTAAGACTTGCTATGACTTCAGAGATTAGAAAAGTATTTGCTGAAGAACCAGGAGTATTTGACCCAAGAAAATATTTAACACCTGCAAGAGAATCTATAAAAAACACTGTTAAACATAAAATAAAAAATGTATTTGGTTCAAATAATAAAATTTAAGTATGAATTATACATTAATGTATGATTCATATGTAGAAAATTCAACTAATATTATGAGGAATAGGATTAATAGAATACAAGAAATATATGTGGAAGTACCAATAGAACCAGATATATGAAATTATAAAAAAGACCCAAAATTGTGTTGGGTCTTAAAAGTTTTTAATTATCTAAATAAAGATTGTTTCATAGCGCTTCTAATCTTCATTTGGGCATCTTTTTTTGCAATATCTTCACGTTTATCGTATAATTTCTTTCCTTTTCCAATACCTAATTCTAATTTAACTAAACTTCCTTTAAAATATAAACAAATAGGAACTAAGGTATAGCCTTTTTGATTAATAAGACCGAATTAGTTTGTTTATTTCTCTTCTATTTAAAAGTAATTTTCTTTCTCTTAAAGGGTCTTTATTAAAGATATTTCCATGTTCATATGGACTTATATGCATAGAATATACTAAAACTTCACCATCTTTAGTAATAGATGCATAACTATCTTTTAAATTTACTTTCCCAGCTCTAATAGACTTTATTTCAGTTCCTGTAAGTACAATGCCCGCTTCTAATGTATCTATTATATTGTAATTATGTTTGGCAGTAGGATTTTTTGCAATTAATTTATTCATAATATTAAACCTCTTAAAAAAATAATTGTTAATATTATATCATGGAAAGATAAATAATGAAATAGTAATATTATTTTTTTATAAATATCCTTCTATCACTAGTTACCAGTCAGCCTTAATTTTAAAATCACAAATAAAATTAGTCCGTAGCCTGTGTATTTATATATAAAA